>NZ_JARPTC010000006.1:0-126979 GCF_030577015.1 Desulforamulus aquiferis
GCTCTGGCCTCTAAAGCCACTGGCTATCCCATTGCTAAAATAGCCGCTAAAATTGCCATTGGCCTGAACCTGGATGAGATCATCAACCCGGTCACCGGCAAGACCACAGCCTGCTTTGAACCCACCCTGGATTACGTGGTGGTAAAAATACCCCGTTGGCCCTTTGACAAGTTTGCCAGCGGTGACAGGATACTGGGTACTCAAATGAAGGCCACCGGGGAAGTTATGGCCATCGACCGTACCTTTGAGGGGGCGCTGATGAAGGCCGTTCGCTCCCTGGAGATTGGTGTAGACAGCCTGCAAATGAAGGGCAGTGCAAGTTGGACCGAGATGGAGCTGGAAAGTAAGCTTAACCGGCCAGATGACGAGAGGCTCTTTGTGGTGGCAGAGGCCTTCCGTCGTTATTGGACCCTTAAAGAGGTGGCCCAGCTAACTGCCATTGATTACTGGTTCCTGGAAAAAATTAAGGATCTGGTGGTGCTGGAGCAGCAGATCCGCAATGCCGGGGGCTCACCTGGCGAGGAATTGCTGCGCAAGGCTAAAACCTACGGCCTGTCCGATGCCCATATAGGCAGACTATGTGGCAAGCCCATGCGGGAAATTAGGGAATTGCGCAAGGAGTATGGCCTAATTCCCACCTATAAAGTGGTAGATACCTGTGCCGCGGAATTTGAATCCACCACCCCCTATTACTACTCCACCTATGATTTAGAGGATGAAGTGTCCGTATCTGACCGGGAAAAGGTCATTGTACTTGGCTCTGGTCCCATAAGGATAGGTCAGGGTGTGGAGTTTGACTACTGCTCGGTACATTCAGTATGGGGACTGCAGACAGAGAACATCGAGGCCATTATTATTAATAACAACCCCGAGACTGTTTCCACCGACTTTGATACTGCGGACAAATTATATTTTGAACCCCTTACGGTGGAAGATGTCATGAACATCATTGATAAAGAAAAGCCCCTGGGTGTTATTGTTCAGTTTGGTGGTCAGACTGCCATCAACCTGGCCGGGGATTTAGCCCAGATGGGTGTCAGGATATTAGGTACACCTGTGGAGGGTATCGACGCTGCCGAGGACAGGGAGAAGTTTGAAAAACTGCTGAAGGGCCTGGGTGTTCCCCAAACCGAAGGAAAGACTGCCTTCACGGTGGAGCAGGCCCGCAAGATTGCCACGGAGCTTGGCTTCCCTGTGCTGGTTCGCCCCTCCTACGTTTTAGGGGGCCGGGCCATGGAAATAGTATATAACGACGACCAATTGTTAAAATACATGTCCAGCGCGGTGCAGGTATCTCCTAAACACCCGGTGCTGGTGGATAAATATTTCCGTGGTAAAGAAGTAGAAGTTGACGCCATTGGTGACGGCAAAAATCTCTTTATACCGGGTATTATGGAACATATTGAGCGGGCGGGAGTTCACTCGGGGGATAGCATTGCGGTGTACCCGCCCCAAAGCCTGAGCAAGAGAGAAATAGAACTGGTGGTGGATTATACAACCCGTATTGGTGCAGCCCTTAAGATATGTGGTCTTATGAATATCCAATATGTTGTTGGTGAGGGAGCCGTTTATGTATTGGAGGTTAACCCCCGGGCATCCCGGACTGTTCCGGTGCTATCCAAGGTAACAGGTGTACCCATGGTTCAAACTGCCACCCGCTGCATGATGGGTAAAACCCTGGGTGAACTTGGCTATAAGCCTGGTCTGGGGCCGGTGTCCGACCATATAACCGTCAAGGCGCCTGTATTCTCCTTCGAGAAACTAGGCCTGGTGGAAACCTCCCTGGGACCGGAAATGAAATCCACCGGGGAAGTAATGGGAGTGGATAAGAACTTTTCCCATGCCTTTTATAAAGCCATTACCTCGGCCGGCCTGAAGGTGGCCCGCAGTGGAGCGGTGCTATTCTCGGTGGCGGACCGTGACAAGCTTGAAGCAGTGGCGGTGGCCCGGCAATATGCCGCCCTGGGCTTTAAGCTTTACGCCACCCTCAATACTGCCTCAGCCCTGGCTGCTGCCGGGCTGCTGGTGGTAGGTACCGAGGACCCTATCACCATGGTGCGCTCCGGAAATGTTCAGATGGTGGTTAACACACCAACCAAGGGTAAAGTAACCGGCAGGGCCGGGTTCCGTCTGAGACGGCTGGCGGCTGAATATAAGGTTCCCTGCCTAACGTCCCTGGATACCGCCAGGGCCATGGCCGGCGTACTGCAGGATTTACTCCAGGGTGATGAAGTAATGCCGGTGCCGTTGGACCAGTTTACGGAATTTCTTAAAGATCAACAGCCCACAAAGAACGTGGGATAATTTTGCTGGAGGGTAACGCAAATGACAAGCCCGAATATGAGTTTAAAGGGCAGGGATTTATTGACCCTGCATGACTTTACGGTGGAGGAGGTTAATCTCCTGCTGGAGGAGGGGGCACGGATCAAGGCCCTGCAAAAGGCAGGTATTCCTCACCCCTATTTACAGGGCAAAACCCTGGCCATGATTTTTCAAAAAAGTTCAACCCGCACCAGGGTTAGCTTTGAGGTGGCCATGTTTCAATTGGGTGGTCACGCCCTGTTCCTAAGCCCCAGGGATATTCAGATGGGCCGGGGGGAATCGGTGGCTGATACGGCTAGGGCCCTGTCACGGTTTGTGGACGGCATAATGATCAGGACCTTTGACCAGAATGAGGTGGAGGAGCTGGCGACCTACGCCACCATCCCGGTAATCAACGGACTTACAGATTTGACACACCCCTGTCAGATTCTTGCCGATCTAATGACCGTTAAAGAGCATAAGGGTACTCTGTCAGGCTTAAAACTAGCCTACATTGGTGATGGCAACAATATCGCCCATTCATTGATGTATGGCTGTGCCAAGGTGGGCATGAAAGTAGCCATTGCCTCACCGGACGGCTATAAGCCCAATGCCAAAGTAGTAGAACTGGCCAAGCAGGATGCCCTTTTGACAGGAACCAGCATAGAAGTGGTTTCCGACCCCATAGAGGCAGTTAAAAATGCCGATGTTATTGTCACCGACGTTTGGGCCAGCATGGGCCAGGAAGAGGAGCAAAAAATACGGGAAAAGGCCTTTGCCGCTTATCAGGTAAATGAGGAGCTATGCTCCCATGCCAAGCCGGATTTCATCTTCCTACACTGTCTACCGGCCCACCGGGGCGAAGAAGTAACCGCTGAAATCATCGACGGCTCCCACTCGGTGGTCTGGGACGAAGCAGAGAACCGCCTGCATGCCCAGAAGGCAGTGCTGGCGATGTTGGTTTAAAATTTTTCACCCGTGGTAGGAATATCCATTCAATTGTCGAAAATACTAACCTTATATCAAATACACAACAACCACCCGGGATTATTGACATTACAAGCCCTGCTGCCTCCGTGAAAGGGAGGGGCAGGGTTAAGCAATACCGGGCTGAAGGAAAGGAGCTTTTTAAATATGCCAAAAGTTGTACTGGCCTACTCCGGCGGCCTGGACACATCCATTATCATTCCCTGGCTTAAGGAAACATATGGTTACGAAGTAATAGCCATGACTGCTGACCTAGGGCAGGGGGAAGAGTTAGAGCCATTGGAAGAAAAGGCCATCAAGAGCGGGGCCAGCAAGCTATACATTGAAGATCTCCGTAAGGAATTTGTTGAGGACTACATATTCCCCACATTGAAGGCCGGGGCCGTTTACGAAGGTAAATATCTCCTGGGTACTTCCTTTGCCCGCCCATTAATTGCTAAAAAGCTAGTGGAAATAGCTGAAAAAGAAGGGGCGGTGGCCGTGGCTCACGGAGCCACCGGCAAAGGTAATGATCAGGTTCGTTTTGAGCTGGGAGTAAAAGCCTTGGCCCCCCATTTGAAGGTGGTTGCACCCTGGCGAGAGTGGGATATTCGCTCCAGAGAAGACGCAATAGATTACGCTGAGGCCAGGGGTATTCCCGTGCCTGTTACCAAAAAAAGCATCTACAGCCGGGACCGCAACATTTGGCATATTAGCCATGAGGGCGGGGAATTAGAGAGTCCCGCCAACCCTGCCACTAATGACATGCTCATGCTCACCGTGCCCCCGGAAAAGGCTCCCGATAAGCCTACCTTTGTAGAAATAGGCTTTGAAAAGGGTATTCCCGTAGCCGTGAATGGCGAGAAAATGGATGCGGTTAGCCTGCTGGAAAAGCTGAACGTAATTGGTGGGGCCAATGGTGTTGGCATTGTAGACATGGTGGAAAACAGACTGGTTGGTATGAAATCCAGGGGAGTTTACGAGACACCAGGTGGTGCCATTCTAGTATATGCCCACAGGGAAATGGAACTCCTGACCCTGGATCGGGCAACCCTGCATTACAAGGAGCAGATGGCCCTGCGCTATGCGGAGCTGGTATATGACGGCGTTTGGTTTGCCCCCCTCCGGGAGGCCCTGGATGCCTTTGTGGACAGCACCCAGCGCACCGTCACAGGGACTGTAAAGCTCAAGCTTTATAAGGGCAACATTATCCCAGCGGGAACCAGTTCCCCCTACTCCCTGTACGATGAAGAGCTATCAACCTTCAGCAAGGATGAGGTGTACAACCAGGCTGATGCTGAGGGCTTCATCAACCTATTTGGCCTGCCCTTAAAAGTTCGGGCAATAATGGAGAAAAAAGCAGGTTTAAGATAAATCCAAAACACCAGTGGGAGATGTAAGACTATGAAACTTTGGGGCGGTCGCTTCCAAAAAACAACCGATAGCCTAGTGGAGGATTTTCATTCCTCCATTTCTTTTGACCAGAGACTTTACCGCCATGACATTCAGGGCAGCATTGCCCATGCCACCATGCTGGGCAAGGTGGGGGTCATTTCCCCAGGAGAGGCTGAGCAAATAGCAGAGGGACTACGCCAGGTTCTGGCGGATATTGAAGGCGGCAAGGTAGAATTTGACGTGGCTGCCGAGGATATCCACATGAATGTGGAGCAGCTGCTCACAGCAAAAATAGGTGCCCTGGGTAAAAAACTCCATACAGCCCGCAGCCGTAATGACCAGGTGGCTGTGGATGTTAGAATGTACCTGAAGGATGAGCTTAAAGAAATAAGGGCCCAGCTTAAGGAATTGGTGGAGACTTTACTGAACTTAGCGGAACAGCACCGGAGCACTGTCATGCCCGGTTACACCCATATGCAGCGGGCACAGCCCGTGACCCTGGCCCACCATCTGATGGCCTATGTTCAGATGCTCCTCAGGGATATGGATCGTCTGGCGGACTGCTACCGTCGCACCGACGTTATGCCCCTGGGTGCCGGCGCCCTGGCTGGAACCACCTTTCCTTTGGAACCGGAATATACTGCGGAGCTGCTTGGCTTTGCCTCTGTCCAGAATAATTCCATGGATGCAGTGAGTGACCGGGATTTTGCCGTGGAGTTTTGTGCCGATGCAGCCCTCATTATGATGCACTTAAGTAGGTTTTGTGAGGAAATTATTCTCTGGGCCACCGGGGAGTTTGCCTTTATTGAGCTGGACGATGCCTACAGCACCGGCTCCAGCATCATGCCCCAGAAAAAGAACCCTGACGTGGCTGAACTCATAAGAGGTAAAACCGGGCGGGTTTATGGAGATTTGATGGGGCTGCTGACGGTCCTCAAGGGCTTGCCCATGGCTTACAATAAAGATATGCAGGAAGATAAAGAGGCCCTCTTTGACGCCATTGATACAGTCAAGGGCTGCCTAATGGTGTTTAAGCCTATGGTGGCCACCATGACCGTTCGTAAGGAAAATATGGCCCAGGCTGCTAGGGGTGGCTTTACCAACGCCACAGACGTGGCCGACTACCTGGTGAAAAAGAATGTACCCTTCCGGGAGGCCCATGAAATCGTGGGTAAGGCAGTTTTCTATTGCCTCCAGCAGGGTAAAAACCTGGAAGAGCTCACCCTTGAGGAGTACAAAGGGCTATCACCGATTTTCACCGAGGATATTTATACGGCCATTGGTGTAGAATATTGCGCCGCTGCCAGAAAAGTAAGGGGTGGCCCGGCTCCTGAGGCTGTGACTAAGGCCATTGCCGCGGCTAGGGACATGCTGAAAACTATCTAAAGTATGACGCCCCGGAGTAATTATATCCTCCGGGGCAGTTTTATGAATTATTATATTGATTTAGAGTCTAATGCTGCGGCGCGCCGGGAGGGTAATATGAGGGCGGCACCTTTATCCAGCCCCGCTTTCTCAATAGGGGCATAAAATAGGCACCAAATTTTACCCGATCTGTTAAAAAACGCAGCCACATTTCCCCTATATCACTGCGGATTGACTGGGCTAGCCCGGTGGCACATAAAGTAAGGGTCGACACTTGTTTTACTGAAATTCCATTGGCTATCTCATCATCGGTCATTTTTACCCCAAGGGGTACATCTTCCGGGTTGGAGTGGGGTTTTTTCTCGGAAGTTGGGGGGAGGGGGATTCCTTCATCCCTAAATAAGCTTTCGACTTCCTGAATGTGGCCACGGCAATCATTATAACTATTCTTTAAAGCTACGACTAACTCATCATCCCTTGTGGTATTCAAGGACATCTCAACAAATCGGTTAATCTCTGTTAACACTGTATGATAGGTCCACAAATTCATTACTTCCCCAACATGTATCGGGCTTTTGGGTTCATCATCAACATAGGTTGAGAGAATGCCCTTAGCAGCCTCCATAATTGTTGTCAATATTATCACCACCATTTAAAGTATACATTTAATAAATATATAAATATAATTTGTACACCTAAAACAATTTATGCATTTACTCGATCATCCCGTCCAGGTTTACCTAAGCCTGAATAGTAATGGTCTCGACATCAACGGCATCATCTGATGATACCACCAGGCCCACCGGGCCCTTAAAGGCAGTGTCGCTTACATAGGATACTTCCAGGCCCCTTTCTCTGGCAGGCTTCTCGTATTTGGCAGCCTGCTTCACTGAAATGCAATAGTGAATAAGCAGGTTATTTGCCCTGGGATCATTTATTGCCTGCAGGAATTCCGGGTAAACAAAGTCAGATCTTGCCTGGGCTATATCGAGGACCTTGAGGACCCTTTCACGAAGCTCCCCCAAAAATAATCTCCGCTCACTCTGCTTGAATTCTGCACCGTTCAAGGCTACCTTTAAGATAAAATCTAGATCCGAGTTCTGGGTCATCCCAACCTCGCAATTTTCTGTCATCTAAATGCCCCCAACCTTTTGATGCCAATATTTTAACTGTCACCGGGGCTCTTTATGCCTTGGAAAAAATTACTAAAGAAAACATGGTGGGCTTAACTGAAATTTAACTAACTATTTCTTGACAGGGTATGACGAAAAACTTATACTAAGTAGTAATTCCAAACGGAAATAGCGTTGATAGGGATAGTAGTCTGATACAGGTAGCTACAGAGAGCCGGATTAGGTGCAAGCCGGTGCTAACGACAGGCTAAGCTCACCCTGGAGTTGCCCCTTTGAAAGTGCACAGCACAAGTAATTGGGGCCGGGTTAAGGAAACCCGTTATCAAAATCCCCACCGTGCCTTTATGGATGGTGGAAGAGTGGCTCCTATTGGAGCAATCAGGGTGGTACCGCGGAAGGATTATACCTCTCGTCCCTGGCAATTATGCCAGGAACGAGGGGTTTTTTATTTTATCGAACTAGACAGGAGGGTATGCCGTGCGTAGCGATGTAATGAAAAAAGGATTGGAGAGGGCACCTCACCGCAGTTTGTTCAAGGCCCTGGGTATGGTGGAGGAGGAACTGAATAGGCCCATGATTGGGGTTGTTAACTCCTTTAATGAAATAGTCCCGGGACATATTCATTTAAAAGATATAGCTGAGGCTGTTAAAGCAGGAGTCCGCCTAGCCGGTGGTACCCCAGTGGAATTTCCCGCCATTGCTGTATGCGATGGCATAGCCATGGGACACCCGGGCATGAAATACTCTCTAGCCAGCCGTGAACTTATTGCAGATTCCATAGAGGCCATGGCCATGGCCCACCCCTTTGACGGACTGGTGCTAATTCCTAATTGTGATAAAGTGGTTCCCGGCATGCTAATGGCTGCGGCCCGTTTAAATATTCCCGCCATTGTGGTCAGCGGCGGGCCCATGATGCCAGGCAGGCACGGGGATAAAAATGTCTCCCTAACCAACATGTTTGAAGCGGTGGGAGCAGTTCACACCGGACGAATGAGCTCCGAGGAACTGGCGGTGATGGAAGACAATGCCTGCCCAGGTTGTGGCTCCTGTTCCGGGATGTTTACAGCCAACAGTATGAATTGCCTAACGGAAGTACTGGGCATGGCCCTGCCGGGCAACGGAACTATTCCAGCGGTATCGGCGGCCAGACGCAGGCTGGCCAAGATGGCCGGCATGAGGGCGGTCTACCTGGTTAAGGAAGATTTAAAGCCCCTGGATATATTAACTGAGGAAAACTTCCGCAATGGCCTGGTGGTGGATTTAGCCCTCGGCTGTTCAACAAATACGGTTTTACACCTTCCCGCCATCGCCCATGAGGCAGGAATTGAAATAGATTTAGATATTATTAACGAACTTAGTCAGATAACCCCCCATCTTTGCAAGCTTAATCCCGCCGGAGACCACTATATAGATGATTTGTATGTAGCCGGTGGCATCCAGGCAGTGATGAAGGAACTGTCCGGCAAGAGTCTGATTAATCTGAACATTAAAACCGTCAGTGGCTTGACTGTGGGTGAACTGCTGGAGCAAGCCAAGACTGCAGATAGAAAGGTAATTAGAAGCCTCCAGGAGCCCTACAGCCCCATAGGAGGGCTGGCAATCCTGAGGGGAAACCTAGCCCCCGATGGAGCTGTGGTAAAAAGAGCCGCCGTGGCCCCGGAAATGATGAAGCACTCAGGGCCAGCCAGGGTATTTGACGGTGAAGAGTCGGCCATTGAAGCCATCATGGGAGGCCAAATCAAGCCGGGAGATGTAGTGGTAATCCGCTGCGAAGGGCCTAAGGGAGGTCCAGGTATGAGAGAAATGCTAGGACCTACCTCGGTACTGGCAGGCATGGGTTTAGATAAGGAAGTGGCCCTTTTAACAGATGGCCGTTTCTCAGGGGCATCCAGGGGTGCGTCCATTGGACACATATCCCCGGAAGCAGCGGAAGGAGGTCTTATCGCCGTCCTTCAGGACGGGGATATTGTTGAAATAGATATTCCCAACTTCCGACTCGAGGTAAAACTTGAACAGGCAGAAATTGACCGGCGCATGTCGGCCTGGCAGCCGCCGCAGCCAAAGGTAACCCGTGGTTATCTGGGCCGGTACGCCAAGCTGGTTTCCTCCGCCGGAAAAGGAGCCGTCCTTAAATAAGAAATACTGATAAGCCAACTGGAGGTTTTTTCTAATGAAAATGTCCGGAGCACAAGTTTTAATAGATGCATTAAAAGAGATGGAAGTAGAACATATCTTTGGTTATCCCGGAGGACAGGTGCTTCCAATCTACGATGCCCTTTATGATGCGGACTTAAATCATATACTGACCAGACATGAGCAGGGTGCTGTCCATGCAGCGGATGGCTATGCCAGGGCTTCGGGGAAGGTGGGAGTTTGCCTGGCCACCTCGGGGCCAGGGGCCACCAACCTGGTAACAGGAATTGCCAATGCCTACATGGATTCAGTGCCCCTGGTGGCTATAACCGGCCAGGTGCCAACAGCCATGTTAGGCCGGGACTCTTTTCAGGAAGCTGACATTACAGGGATTACACTTCCTATAACAAAGCATAATTACTTGGTTAAAGACATTAGGGATATGGGACGTATTGTGAAAGAAGCCTTTCACTTAGCCAGCACAGGCCGTCCAGGCCCAGTACTCATTGATATACCCAGGGATGTATCCTCGGAAACAATGGATTATCAGAGAAACGGCTTTCTTGCCCTACCTGGCTACAACCCTCCCCGTAAGGGCAGGGAAGACCTGGTAAACCAGGCCATGAAAGCCATTGCCCAGAGCCAGCGGCCGGTGATTTATGCAGGAGGCGGTATCATCAGCGCCGGGGCCCATGGGGAATTGAAGAGACTGGCAGAAACGCTAATGGCGCCGGTGGCCACCACATTGATGGGCTTGGGTGGCTTCCCCGGGGAACACCCCCTGGCCCTTGGCATGCTGGGTATGCACGGTTCCAAATATGCCAACTACGCCATTTGCGACTGTGACCTCTTAATTGCCGTTGGTGTGAGGTTTGATGACCGGGTTACCAGTAAGGTTGAAGCCTTTGCCCAGGATGCCAAAATCATTCACATTGACATAGACCCGGCTGAACTGGGGAAAAATGTCCAGGTAGATATTCCTATCGTGGGAGATGTAAAAACAGTTCTCAATCAACTGTTAGAGAGGCTGGAGGCTAAGCTTGATACAGCTTGGCGTGATAAAATTACCGCCTGGAAAAAGGAATACCCCCTGGAATTTGATGAAAGTGGAGACACCTTGAAACCCCAGCATGTTATCAGGGAAATCTACCGTCAGACCGGCGGAGAGGCCCTGATCAGCACCGAGGTCGGACAGCATCAGATGTGGGCGGCCCACTATTATACCTACTCCAAGCCCCGGTCCTTTATCTCCTCGGGGGGCCTGGGTACCATGGGTTACGGCTTCCCCGCAGCCATCGGGGTGCAGGTGGCCTGCCCGGAGGAAACGGTCTTTGACATAGCCGGAGACGGCAGTATCCAGATGAATATTCAGGAGATGGCTACCGCAGTGAATTACGAGCTGCCGGTAAATGTGGCCATAATGAACAACGGCTTCCTGGGGATGGTGCGCCAGTGGCAGGAAATGCTCTATAACCGCCGATATTCCCATTCAGAGCTGGCAAACCCAGACTTTGTCAAGCTGGCCGAGGCCTATGGTGCCGAGGGCTATAGAATTACCAAAAAGGATGAGGTGGCTCCGGTGCTGCAGGCAGCCATCCAATCCAGAAAGCCTGTGTTAATGGATTTTGTCATTGAAAGAGAAGAAAATGTTCTGCCCTTTGTCCCACCGGGCAAGGCGCTGAACGAGATGTTGGGTTAGAAAAGGGGTGCCATAATGTACCGTACACTGGCAGTATTGGTTGAAAACAGCCCCGGGGTATTGGCCCGGGTGGCCGGCCTATTCAGCCGGCGCGGCTACAACATTGATAGCCTTACGGTGGGACGCACAGAGAATCCCGCCGTCTCTCGCATGACCATTGTGGTAGAGGGAGATGACCGGGTGCTGGAGCAGGTCAGCAAACAGCTACACAAGCTGGTAGACGTAATTAAGATTAATGACATTACCGGCTCCCCCCATGTAGATAGAGAAATGGTAATCATCAAGGTTTCCGCCGATGCCAACACCAGGGGAGAAATAATGCAGATTGCCCAGATATTCAGGGCTAGCATTGTAGACTATGGGCACCGGAACCTTACAATTGAGTGCACAGGCAACCAGGATAAAATGAATGCCTTTGAAGAAGCACTCCGTCCCTTTGGAATTAAAGAATTGGTACGTACCGGCAAAATTGCGATGCTGCGTGGCGCCAAATTTACCAATATCAATAGGAATAAAGAGGAGGACTAACAAATGGTCAAAGTTTATTATGATGCAGATGCTAATCTAGAATTACTTAATGGAAAGAAAATTGCGGTGCTGGGTTACGGCAGCCAAGGTCATGCCCAGGCCCAGAGCCTTAAAGACAGTGGACTTGATGTTGTGGTGGGTCTCCGCAAGGATAGCGCCCGCTGGGCCAAGGCAGAGGCAGATGGTCTGCAGGTAGCAATTGTTCCCGAAGCGTGCGCCCAGGCAGATGTTATCCAAATCCTGCTGCCCGATGAGATCCAGGGCCGTGTCTATGCAGAAGAAATCGAGCCCTATCTAACCGAAGGTAAAGCCCTGATGTTTTCCCACGGCTTCAACATTCACTTTGGTCAAATTGTACCACCCAAAAACGTGGATGTGTTCCTGGTAGCTCCTAAGAGCCCCGGACATTTGGTAAGACGTATGTATGCAGAGGGCAAGGGTGTACCAGGACTGGTGGCGGTTCACCAGGATTACACCGGCAGAGCTAAAGACATCGCCCTGGCCTATGCCAAGGGTATCGGCTGCACCAAGGCAGGTGTATTTGAAACTTCCTTTAAAGAAGAAACTGAAACAGACCTCTTCGGGGAGCAGGCTGTACTTTGCGGTGGCGTTAGTGAGCTGATTAAGGCCGGCTTTGACACCCTGGTGGAGGCAGGCTATGCCCCTGAAATGGCTTACTTTGAGTGCCTCCATGAGCTGAAGCTGATTGTAGACCTCATTTACGAGGGCGGTCTTTCCCGCATGAGATATTCAGTAAGCAACACCGCTGAGTATGGTGACTATATGATTGGACCACGCATTATTACCGAAGAAACCCGTCAGGAAATGAGATATGTACTACAGGAGATCCAGGACGGCACCTTTGCCCGCAACTGGATGCTGGAAAACCAGGTTAAGGGTCCCCAATTTAATGCAATTCGCAAAATGGAGCAGGAGCATCAGATCGAAGAGGTTGGAGCAGAGCTCCGCAGGATGATGCCCTGGTTGAAGAAATAATTTGAAAATCGGGAGGGATATGCTTTGAAAATAACCTGTGCGGAAGCCTTGGTTCGCTGTCTGGAATTAGAGGGCGTGGATTTAATATTTGGTTATCCCGGCGGAGCTATCCTCCCTGTGTACGATGCCTTAAACAGCAGCAAGATAAAGCATATATTAACCCGGCACGAACAGGGGGCAACCCATGCAGCCAGCGGCTATGCCAGGACCACTGGCAAGGTGGGGGTCTGCATGGCCACCTCAGGACCCGGTGCCACCAATCTGGTAACGGGATTGGCGAATGCCTATATGGATTCCATACCCCTGGTGGCCATTACCGGGCAGGTTCCTACGGTTCAAGTGGGTACAGATGCCTTTCAGGAAGTAGATATTACCGGCATTACCATGCCGATAACTAAACATAACTACCTTGTCAAAGATGCCAAAATGCTGCCCATGATCATTAAAAGGGCCTTCCACATAGCCAGAACAGGCCGCCCAGGACCGGTACTGATTGACCTACCCAAGGATGTGGCCTATACCAGCATTGACTTTGAGTATCCAGAGGTTGTTAATCTTATGGGCTATAAGCCTACGGTTAAGGGCCACGCAGCCCAAATAACCCAGGCCGCCAAGTTAATGATGCAGGCCGAGAGGCCGGTTATCTACATAGGTGGCGGGGTTGTAAACGCAGACGCCTCAGAGGAACTGTTATGGCTGGCTGACACCATCGATGCTCCCGTGGTATCCACCCTGATGGGCCTGGGCTCCTTCCCAGGGGATCACCCACTTTTCCTTGGTATGCTGGGCCTCCATGGCTCCAGGGCTGCCAACCAGGCAGTAACCGAGTGTGATTTATTGATCACCCTGGGGGCCAGGTTTGATGACAGGGTTACCGGCAGGATTGCGGGCTTTGCTCCGGAGGCAACGGTGATTCATGTGGATATCGACCCGGCGGAGATTGGCAAAAATGTGAAGTCACATCTTCCCATCGTGGGAGATACAAAGAAGGTACTGGAGAGCCTGCTGGTTCGCCTAGAGAAAAGGAAGAATCCCTCCTGGATCGAAACAGTGAGCTTTTGGAAAAAAGACCTGGCCTTTAAATATAATGAGGGCGGAGAGATCCTTAAGCCCCAATATGTAATAGAAGAGATTTACCGCCATACCGGCGGAGATGTCATAATGGCCACGGATGTAGGGCAGCACCAAATGTGGGTGGCCCAGCATTTCCCCATGAAGAGGCCGCGCAAATTTGTTACCTCCGGGGGACTGGGAGTAATGGGCTTTGGTTTGCCAGGTGCCATTGGTGCCCAGTTTGGCAAGCCGGATGAAACTGTGGTATTGGTAACTGGGGATGGCAGTATTCAGATGACCATCAATGAGCTGGGCACTGCAGCAGAACAAAAGCTACCCCTTAAGATATTTGTGCTGAACAACAACCGCTTAGGTATGGTTCGTCAGTTGCAGGAGTTTTACTGTGACAAACGCTATATTGCGGTGGACTTTTCCTTTGTACCGGATTTTGCCGGCCTGGCCCAGGTTTACGGCTTTAAGGGCTTCCGGGTTAAGACGGCGGAGGAATTGGAGGCAACCCTAAAGGAAGCCTTTAGCTTCCCTGGTCCGGTGCTGGTTGATTGCCAGGTGGACCCGGAGGAAAATGTTATGCCCATGGTATTGGCAGGAAAAGACATCTGTGATGCCATTGATAACGAGTAAATAGATCGGGGGGGATGGGTTTGAGTAACCGGGTATACATCTTTGACACCACCCTGAGGGATGGAGAGCAGTCCCCTGGTGTCAGTTTGAACATAAATGAAAAGCTCCAGATAGCCAGACAACTGGCCCGACTAGGAGTAGACATCATCGAAGCTGGTTTCCCCATAACCTCACCAGGAGATTTTGCCGCCGTCCAGGCGGTGGCCAGGGAAGTTAGGGGGGTTACCGTGGCCGGTCTGGCCAGAGCCAACTTTAAAGATATTGACGGTGCCTGGGAAGCAGTAAGGGACGCGGAGCAGGCCCGTATTCACACCTTCATAGCTACCTCGGATATCCACCTCAAATATAAGCTGCGCAAGGACCGGGAGCAGGTAATTGAGGCCGCGGTGGCAGCTGTAAAGCATGCTAAGAAATATACCTCGGATGTGGAATTTTCCGCCGAGGATGCCTCCCGGTCAGATGTGGATTATCTGGCCCGGGTCTTCGGAGAAGTCATTAAGGCCGGTGCCACCGTTATTAACGTACCGGACACAGTGGGCTATTCCACTCCAGAGGAATTTGGCCTCTTTATCAAGGCCATTATGGAAAAGACCCCCGGCATTGAAAAGGCTGTGGTCAGCGTGCACTGCCACGATGATTTGGGTCTGGCGGTGGCCAACTCCCTGGCTGCCATTGGCTATGGGGTACGCCAGGTTGAGGGCACCATTAACGGCATAGGCGAAAGGGCAGGCAATGCCGCCCTGGAAGAGGTGGTAATGGGCCTTTACACCCGTAAGGACCGCTATGGTCTCACCACCGGGTTCAATACCAAGGAAATATATCGCACCAGCCGTCTGGTGAGCTCCCTTACCGGCATGCCTGTGCAGCCCAATAAGGCTGTGGTGGGCAAAAACGCCTTTGCCCATGAGTCCGGCATCCACCAGGACGGTGTTTTGAAGGAACGGACCACCTATGAGATTATGAACCCTGAAATGGTTGGCATTGCAGCCAGCAACCTAGTTCTGGGCAAGCACTCAGGCCGCCATGCCTTTAGGGATAGACTTTCGGAACTGGGTTATGAACTGTCCGATGAAGAATTAAACTTAGCCTTTGCCCGTTTTAAGGCACTGGCGGATAAAAAGAAGGAAATTGCTGATCAAGATATCCAGGCCATTGTTGAGGACGAAATCAGACATATTCCCGAAACCTATCTGCTGGAATACCTGCACATTTCCAGCGGCAGCACCGTGGTGCCAACTGCCACCCTGGGACTCAGGAAGGGCGAAGAGCTAAAGGAAGAGGCCGCCTGTGGGGATGGCCCTGTTGATGCCATTTACAAAACCGTGGATAAAATCACAGGTCTCCAGTGTGTACTGGTAAACTACGCCATTAACGCTATCACCGGGGGTAAGGACGCCCTAGGTGATGTAACAGTTAAGCTGAAGTGTCAGGAAAACGAGAAAATCTATATTGGCCGGGGTGTCAGCACCGACATCCTGGAGGCCAGTGCCAAGGCCTATGTCAATGCGGTGAATAAACTGATATTTGATCACCAGCCAAAGAATTAAACTAAGAGAGGTGAAGTTACCGTGCCAATGACAATAACGGAGAAAATATTGGCTGCAGCAGCAGGTAAAGACAGTGTCAAACCAGGCGAGCTGATTAATGCTAAGGTTGACCTGGTGCTGGCCAATGACATTACAGCACCGGTGGCTATTAAGGAGTTTCAGAAAATCGGTGTAGCAAAGGTTTGGGATAAGGAAAGGGTTACCCTGGTGCCAGACCACTTTGTGCCTAATAAAGACATTAAGTCCGCCGAGCAGGCTAAGATGGTGCGGGACTTTGCACATAGTCAAGAGCTTACTAACTACTTTGAAGTGGGACGCATGGGTATTGAACACTGCCTGCTGCCTGAGCAGGGTCTGGTGGGGCCGGGAGATGTGGTCATCGGTGCCGACTCCCATACCTGCACCTACGGAGCCCTGGGTGCCTTCGCCACCGGCGTTGGCAGTACCGACCTGGCAGCAGCCATGGCCCTGGGTGAAACCTGGTTTAAGGTTCCCGAGACCATTAAGTTTGTGTACAATGGCCAGCTGGGACCCTGGATTGGCGGCAAGGACCTGATTCTCTACACCATTGGCAAAATCGGCGTAGATGGTGCCCTGTACCAGGCCATGGAATTCTGCGGCGAAGCCATTAGCCAGCTTTCCATGGATGGCCGGTTTACCATGGCTAATATGGCCATTGAGGCCGGTGGCAAAAACGGCATTATCCAGCCCGACGAGATTACCAGGCAATATGTCGAGGGCAGAACCAAAAGGCCCTATAAATTCTATACCAGCGATCCCGATGCCCACTATGCCAAGGTATATGAATTTGATGTAGCTAAGATTGAGCCCCAGGTGGCTTTCCCCCACCTGCCGGAAAATACCCGCCCGGTCAGTGAGGCCGGCGGCATAGAAATACACCAGGCGGTTATCGGCTCCTGCACCAACGGTCGTATTGAGGATCTGAGGCTGGCCGCTAATGTGCTAAAGGGTAATAAGGTAAACAAGAAGGTACGTTTAATCATCATCCCCGGAACCCAGGAGATTTATCGCCAGGCCATGCATGAAGGTCTCTTTGATATCTTCCTAGATGCCGGAGCAGCTGTCAGCACCCCCACCTGCGGCCCCTGCCTGGGAGGCTACATGGGAATTCTGGCCCAGGGTGAGCGCTGCATCTCCACCACCAACCGGAACTTCGTAGGCCGCATGGGTCACGTGGAGAGTGAAGTGTACCTGTCCAATCCCGCTGTGGCTGCGGCCAGTGCCATAACCGGCCACATATCCCATCCAGAGGAGGTGCTGTAATGTTACTGCAGGGTGATGTTTGGAAGTTTGGTAATGACGTGGATACGGATCTAATTATTGCTGCCCGCTACCTGAACAGCTCAGACCCGGCGGAACTGGCCCGCTACTGCATGGAGGATGCCGATGCCACCTTTGCTTCCAAGGTTAAGCAGGGTGATGTCATCGTGGCCGGTAAAAACTTTGGCTGCGGCAGCTCCCGGGAGCATGCCCCAATTTCCATTAAGGCTGCCGGGGTATCCTGCGTAGTGGCTAAATCCTTTGCCCGGATTTTCTACCGTAACTCCTTTAATATTGGGCTGCCTATCTTTGAATGCCCCGAGGCCATTGAGGAATTGAATGAAGGTGACAAAATCACCGTTAACGCTGATACCGGAGAAATCATTAACGAAACCACGGGTAAAAAGTATCAGGCTGTACCAATTCCGGATTTTATGCGGCAAATCATTGATGCCGGGGGATTAATAAGTTACGTAAAAGGTCGGGTGAACCAAGGTGTATAAAATAGCTCTTTTGCCCGGTGATGGCATCGGGCCGGAAATAGTACCCCAGGCAGTCAAAGTCTTAGAGGCCGTGGGGGAGAAATATAACCGGGAATTTCAGTTTGAGACTGCTCTGATTGGTGGAGCTGCCTATGATGCCACAGGTCATCCTCTCCCCGAGGAAACCCTGGAACTGTGCCGTCGCAGTGATGCTATTTTGCTTGGTGCCGTGGGCGGACCTAAGTGGGATAGCTTAGAGCCTCACCTGCGCCCGGAGCGGGGAGCCTTGCTGCCCCTGCGCAAGGCCCTGGGACTGTATGCAAACCTGCGACCTGCCACAGTTAAGCCTTCTTTAGCAGATGCCTCAACCCTAAAGGAGGATATTGTGTCCGGCCTGGACATAATGATTATCCGGGAACTTACCGGGGGCCTCTATTTTGGCCAAAAGCACCGGGAGGACCTGCCTGAGGGCGGCCAAAAGGCAGTGGAAACCTTGGAGTATTCCACCGCTGAAGTGGAGAGGGTGGCTCGCCTGGGCTTTGAGATGGCCCGTAAAAGGGATAATAGATTGATGTCAGTAGATAAGGCCAATGTTCTGGAAAGCTCCCGTCTCTGGCGGGAAGTTGTAGAGGAACTGGCTAAAGAATATCCCGACGTGGAGTTAAGCCATATGTATGTAGATAACGCTGCCATGCAGCTGGTCCGCAACCCCAAACAGTTTGACGTAATGGTTACCGAGAACATGTTTGGCGATATCCTTACCGACCTGGCCTCCCAGCTTACCGGCTCCATCGGTATGCTGCCCTCGGCCAGCATTGGCGGAGAAGTGGCCCTTTACGAGCCCATCCACGGCTCGGCACCTGATATTGCCGGTCAGAACCTGGCAAACCCCATTGCCACCATTTTATCGGCAGCCATGATGCTGCGGGTATCCTTTGGACTGGAGCAGGAGGCCCAGGCCATTGAGGCTGCAGTTAACAGTGTACTGGAGCAGGGTTACCGTACCGGCGACATTATGCAGCCCGGCATGACCAGTCTGGGAACTGTGGAAATGACCGAAGCTATTCTGAAAGAATTGAGGTAACCCCCAGGAAATGCAAAGGAGTGTGACTCCAATTGGGAATTTAAAGCCTACCATTAAAATATATGACACCACCCTACGGGATGGCACCCAGGGTGAGGGGGTAAGCCTATCTGCAGATGACAAGGTCAAGATCGCCCTGCGCCTTGATAAGATGGGCTTCCACTATATCGAAGGGGGCTGGCCCGGTTCCAATCCCAAGGATATGGAATTCTTTGACCGGATTAAAAAGCACCAGCTAAAAAATGCCGTAATAACGGCTTTTGGCAGTACCTGCCGACCAGGAGTAGAGCCGGGGCAGGATGCTAACCTAAAATGCCTGCTGGATTCCGGTGTAAAGCTAGCCACAATCTTCGGTAAATCCTGGGACTTCCACGTAACCAAAGCCCTTAATACCACACTGGAAGAAAACCTACGCATGGTTGAAGAATCGGTGGCTTTCTTAAAGGGCAATGGGCTCAGGGTGTTTTTTGACGCAGAACACTTTTTTGACGGCTTTAAGGCCAATGAGGAATATGCCCTGGCAGTTCTCAGGGCTGCCGTTTTGGGTGGGGCTGAGGCCGTTATCCTCTGTGATACCAACGGGGGCAGTATGCCCTTTGAAATACAACAGGCGGTAGAACAGGTGGCGGCTGAGCTGCCAGGTGTGGAGCTGGGTATCCATGCCCATAATGATAGTGAAATGGCAGTTGCCAACAGCATCATGGCGGTTCAGGCCGGGGTTACCCAGGTACAGGGCACGGTAAATGGGCTGGGTGAACGGTGCGGCAATGCCAACCTATGCTCCATTGTGCCAAACCTGGCCCTGAAGCTTGGCTATACCACCATCCCCCGGGATAATTTATCCTTTTTGACGGAGCTATCACGCTTTGTCTATGAGATAACCAATTTAAACCCAGTGGCTAATCAGCCCTTTGTGGGGGAGAGCGCCTTTGCCCATAAGGGTGGCATTCATGTCAGTGCGCTGATGAAGGAACCAGGAACCTACGAGCATATGGACCCTGCTTCCGTGGGCAATGTACGACGGGTACTGATGTCTGAGTTATCGGGGCTTTCCAACCTGTTATATAAATACAAGGGACTTAACCTTGATAAGACCAGCCCCGAAGGCCGCAAGGTCCTGGAGCAGCTTAAGAAGATGGAACATAAGGGCTACCAATTTGAGGCAGCCGAAGGTTCCCTGGAGCTTATGCTGCGCAAGGCCATGAACGGCTACCGGGAACCCTTCCAGCTGCAAAGCATGAGGCTGATACTGGAGGTTAGGGAGCAGCAGCCTATACACTCCGAGGCAGTGATCAAGATGCGGGTGGGAGAAGAGATTGTACACACTGCTGCCGAGGGTAACGGCCCGGTAAACGCCCTGGATAATGCCCTGCGTAAGGCCCTGGAAACCATCTACCCGGAAGTGGCGGCCCTGCGACTGCTGGACTACAAGGTTCGGGTATTGGAGGAGAAGGCCGGCACCGAGGCCCAGGTAAGGGTATTGATCGAGACCGGCAACGGTAAAGAAACCTGGGGCACAGTAGGAGTATCCACCAACATCATTGAGGCCAGCTGGCAAGCCCTGGCTGACAGTATGGCTTACGGGTTGTTGGGTGAAAAATAATATTATTCTTTATAAGAAGATCCGGGCTATGGCCGGGTCTTCTTTAATTATAAAAGCACAGAAGTTGTCACAACCCTTTACCACCTAAATTTTGCAGGAGGTCTTGATAAAATTGAAATGAAGGGGTCGGGGAAGTATAAAGCTGTTAGATAGGTTGAAGACTGTCTAGGGGAGTTTATTTCGTTCGTACATATTAGTGAAATAATTAATTATGAAAGTTTGAAGGTTTAATTAAGGCCAATATCGAAATTTTAATAATATATTCGAGATATACTACCAATATCTAAATAATAGGGGGAGTGCCGGTTGCTGGAACAACTAAAGGCGCTGAACCTTGACATCCTAAATATTACCAGCATTCTGGATATAATCCTGGTTACCTTTGTTTTTTATAGATTTATGCGGATTATCCAAGGAACCAGGGCGGTTCAGCTTATTAAGGGTCTGGTGGTTCTGCTGGTGGCCAACACCGTCAGCAGTTGGCTGCATTTATACACCATTAACTGGTTGCTGCAACAGGTAATGACCGCCCTGGTGGTTGCCCTGCCCATCGTGTTTCAGCCTGAGCTGAGGCGGGCACTGGAGACCCTGGGACGGGGCAAGTTTTTTGCTAAGACCATCAGCACCATCAAGGAAGCTGACAGGACCCGCATGATTAATGAGGTAGTCAGGGCAGTTCAGGTTCTTACCAAGAATAAAATGGGAGCCCTCATAATTATTGAGCGGCAAACAGGTCTAGAAGAATATATAGACTCGGGTGTTAAAATCGACGGGATAGTATCGGCGGAGTTTATGATCAATATCTTTATTCCCAATACACCCCTGCACGATGGTGCGGTAATTATTCGGGGAGATAGGGTTGTGGCCGCTGCCTCCTTTCTTCCCCTATCGGAAAATCCCTACCTAAGTAAGGAATTGGGTACCAGGCACCGGGCCGGCATAGGTGTCACCGAGGTTTCAGATGCCCTGGCGGTAATCGTATCTGAGGAGACGGGAGATATTTCTCTGGCCTCGGATGGAAACCTAGACCGTATGCTGGACGAGCCAACCTTAAAGAAGAAACTCACCGAAGCCCTGGAACCCAAAACACTGAACTCATTGGGCGGCGTATTTAGGAGGAACGAGCCATGATTCGGCTTAAATGGAGCAACAACTCCATGATGCTTCTTTCTGTTCTGCTGGCTATTTTACTTTGGATTTATGTCACCAACGTGCAAAATCCGGTAAAGGAGCAGGAATTCAGGGTAAACCTTGATGTCCGGGGGGAAGTACCCCAGGGACTAACCATGGCAGGTATGCCCAAGACCGTTACCGTCAGGGTACAGGGTAAAAATGCCCAGCTCACCGGAATTCAGGCGGCAGACTTTCAGGCTATTGTGGAGCTTGGCCCATTGGAGGAAGGGGAGACCACCAGGACAGTTCAAATAACAGCCCCCAGCGGCTTGCAGGTAGTTCAGGTTAATCCTGCCAGGGTCAATTTGGAGCTTGAAAGTATCATTCAGAAGCAGGTACCAGTAACTGTGGCCATAAGGGGTGAGCCTGTAACGGGTTACTATGCCTTAGAACCGGCTATACAGCCCACGGCAGTATTGATTAGAGGGCCTGCCCGGATAATAAATGAAATAAAGAGCCTTGAGGTTACGGCCAATATAAGTGGAGCTTCACAAAATGTGGACCAAACCTTAATGGTTCCCCTGCCCGAGGGAGTAACCTCCTCGCCTGACAGGGTAAAGGTACTTGTTCCCGTTACCCAGGCACAACCCTATAAGGTGCTGCCAGTGGTAGTGAAAACCACGGGAACATTACCCGAGCAATATCAACTGGTACGCGCCATTCCTCAGCCTGCCACGGTACAGGTCTATGCCCCGGTGGAGGTGCTAAATAACCTGGAGAATATTACCACCGAGAATATTAGGCTGGATGGCATTACAGATAATGTTCTTAAGGAAGCACGCCTGCTGCTGCCCGAGGGTGTGATAGATATGATCCCGGGCAGAGTGGAGGTATCTATTCAAGTTCGTCCTAAACAACCTCAGGCAACTGATCCACCACCGACCACGCCTCCTACGACACAGCAACCTCCACCGGCCACGGAACCGGTGACTCAGGATCAGCAAAATTAACAACAGCAGTAACAAATGGGCCTGGCCCGGCAATACTAACCGGGGTCAGGTTCTTTTTCTTCAATTATTACCAAAGGGTGGACAAGGTCAAAGGGCTGGGCGAAGGGCATAGTATATGTAAAAAAATTGACTGAAAATCACCGGGACGATATAATTACCTTGGTAAAATTATCTTCCTCAAGGAAAAGGAGGAAATAAAACTTATAATGGCAAAACTTTTCGGCACTGACGGAGTCCGGGGTGTAGCCAATACCGAGCTTACCCCCGAGTTGGCATTTAAGCTGGGCCGGGCGGGTGCCCATGTGTTGACCAGGCAAGGACACCCCAAAAAGGTTGTGATCGGCCGGGATACAAGGATTTCAGGGGATATGCTGGAGGCAGCCCTGGTGGCAGGCATATGCTCCGTTGGGGTAAATGTCTATAAGGTAGGTGTGCTGCCCACACCGGCAATCGCATATTTGACCAAGAAACTAGGGGCGGGAGCGGGCGTAGTTATCTCAGCCTCCCATAACCCGGTTAATGACAATGGTATCAAGTTTTTCGGACCCAGCGGCTACAAGCTGCCCGATGAATTGGAAGCAAAGATTGAGAAGCTGGTATTAGAAGACAATCCGGATTTACCTAGACCCACGGGCGGGGAGCTGGGTAGAGAATATTATGTAGAAAGTGCCCTGGACAGCTATATTAATTATGCCAAGAGTACCATAAAAACTGATCTTTCCGGGATTAAAGTGGTCGTAGACTGCGCCAACGGAGCTGCCTTTCAGGTGGCACCCAGGGTATTGGAGGAGCTGGGGGCCGAGGTTATTCCCATCTTCCATATGCCGGATGGTGTCAACATCAATGCCGGCTGCGGCTCAACACACCCCGAAGCATTAATGGAAGAGGTGCTAAAGCAGGGGGCAGACCTGGGCTTGGCCCACGATGGTGATGCAGATAGGGTATTGGCTGTAGACAGCCAGGGCCAGCTGGTGGATGGAGACCGGATTATGGTTATCTGCGCCAAACACCTTAAGGCAAAGGGCAGGCTGCGGAAAAATACCCTGGTAACAACAGTCATGAGCAACATCGGACTGCACAAAGCCCTGGAAGAGGCCGAGATAAATGTGGTGGAAACCAAGGTGGGAGACCGCTACGTCCTTGAAAAACTGCTGGAAACGGGAGCCCGTTTTGGCGGAGAACAGTCCGGCCACATAATTTTCCTTGAGCACAACACCACAGGAGATGGTATAATTACTGCATTACAATTGCTTGCGGTAATTAAAGAAACCGGTCAATCCCTAAAGAAGCTGGCTGCCCAGATGGAGCAGTACCCCCAGATATTAAAAAATGTCCGGGTCAAGGATAAAACCCACGTCATGCATAGCCCCAGCCTTACCGAGGCTATCCGCCGCTTTGAGCGGGAGCTGGAGGGTCAGGGACGTATACTGGTGCGCCCCTCGGGTACAGAGCCCCTGGTCAGAATCATGGTTGAGGGGAAAGATATGGAGCAGCTTCAGGCAATTGTAGATAAAATGGCTGATATAGTGGGCGACATTTAGTTGTTGCCCACTGGTATAAAATAAAGGAGGTGGTTAAAGGCAAGCAATCACTCCAGGACAACTAAATAAAAAGCGCCAGAACCCTATCATAAGGGTTGACGAGGAGAGGGAGTATCGAGTATTCGGCGGGTGCCCTCCGGCCGGTCACGGCCGAGAAAGCAGCATAAAACCCGGAGGTAACTCTGGAGACAAAGACTGCAGGTGACCATTAGGCGGCATTACCACAAATGTTTCACGCCCGGGTATTTTATTGCCATAACCGGGGTAATCTACACAGTGATATTATTGTGCCGTGGCCGGAACAGGTCGCGGCATGAATTATTTTAAGGAGGTCGACCAAATATGTGCGGAGTAGTCGGCTACGTGGGCTTAAAGCCCGCCACACCAATTATTGTAGAAGGTCTTAAAAAGCTTGAATATAGAGGTTACGATTCATCTGGAGTAGCAGTCCTAGATAGGGACGGTCTTAAGGTGGAAAAGAAAATGGGCCGTCTGGCAGAGCTGGAAAAGGCTCTTACAGGCAAGGAACTGGATGCCACCATCGGCATCGGACACACCCGCTGGGCCACCCACGGTCGCCCCAGTGATGTAAACGCCCACCCCCACACTTCCAATGATGGAAGAATCGCCGTGGTTCACAATGGCATTATTGAAAACTACCTGCATCTCAGGGAATGGCTTAGCTCCATGGGCCACGAATTCAAATCGGAAACCGACACAGAGGTAATTCCCCACCTGATAGAGCATTTCTATAAGGGAGACCTCATTGAAGCGGTACAACAAACAGTTTCCCACCTGGAAGGTTCCTATGCCATTATGACCATTTCCAAGGATCAGCCGGATCGTATTATTGCCGTCCGTCAGGATATGCCCCTGGTTGTGGGACTCGGAGAGAATGAAAACCTCCTGGCCTCAGATATACCGGCCCTGCTGAAATACACCAGACAGTGCTACCTCTTAAATGACGGAGATGTAGTGGAACTCAGGGCAGAGCAAGTGATTATCCGGGATCTGACGGGTCAGGTTGTGGAAAAGGATATCTTCGAAGTTACCTGGGACGCAGAGGAAGCCGAAAAGGGCGGCTACGAACACTTCATGATCAAAGAAATCAACGAGCAGCCCAGGGCCTTAAGGGACACCCTCAAGGGTCGCACCACCCACCAGGGGGATAAGGTGGTTTTAGATGAAATCAAAATGACCACCCACCAAATTCAAGGTATCAAAAAGATAATCATCACCGCCTGCGGCACAGCCTTTCATGCAGGATTGGTGGGTAAATATGTTATAGAGCAACTGGTGCGGATACCCGTAGAGGTAGACGTAGCTTCCGAATTCCGCTACCGTGATCCCATCGTGGATAAGGATACCCTGGTGGTAGTGATCAGCCAATCCGGTGAAACAGCAGACACCCTGGCAGCCCTCCGGGAAGCTAGGCGCAGGGGTGCCAGAGTAGTGGCCATCACCAACGTAATAGCCAGCTCAGTGGCCAGGGAAGCCGACGACATCATCTACACCTGGGCAGGCCCAGAAATATCAGTGGCCTCCACCAAGGCCTACACCACCCAACTGGTAGGCATATACCTCCTAGCCCTATACCTGGCCCAGGAGCGCAATACCCTGGCAGCAGGGAATATAAAAGAAATCCTAAATGAGCTAAAGGCCATCTACGCCAAAGCTCAACAGGTGCTGGACAACGAATCACAAATCAAGGAATTCGCCCAGCAATACCACAAATGCGAAGACGCCTTCTTCATCGGCCGTGGCCTAGACTACGCAGTGGCCCTGGAAGGCTCCCTAAAGCTAAAAGAAATTTCCTACATCCACGCCGAAGCCTACGCCGCAGGCGAATTAAAGCACGGCACCCTGGCCCTAATCGTAGAAAACATCCCGGTAATTGCCCTGGCAACCCAGCAAAGCCTCTACGAAAAGATGGTCAGCAATATCAAGGAAGTAAAAGCCAGAGACGCCTCAGTCATCGCCCTAGCCATGGAAGGCCACACCGAAGTAGAGAAGGTAGCCGACCAGGTGCTGTATATACCCAAGACTCACCCGGTTTTAGCACCCATTTTAACGGTGATACCTCTACAACTGCTGGCCTATTATATGGCAGTCTACCGGGATTGCGATGTTGATAAGCCGCGGAATTTGGCGAAGAGTGTGACTGTGGAGTAGGGGGAGTGGTGGTGGATTTTTGTGTAGGTTTTACTATATGTTGAGAATATTGTCTTTTTCATTAAAGTATGAGAATGTTGCAATATAGTTTGAGAATCATCTCATTTATAGTTTGAGAATAGAAACACCACCACCTTTTAGATAAGGGAGGTGGTGTCTGTTTTTTAAACCTGAAAGTCACCGAAGTGCCTTTTGGAGCCTATGATTGTATTTAACAAATGCCAAAAATATATAAATTTGTTGGTTACATGTTATCTTTAAAAGAAATGTTAATTAAAATAGTAATACTGCTGGTACTTGCCAACCTACTACTATGGTAGGTGATTCAAAGTACCTATTTACTTCGCATTTTCTGGTTTATAGTTTTTAAGATAATCAAGACAAGAATAGCCTAGAATTTTTTATATTCGACAAAATTTTTAAACTTCTTCAAATGAATAATAGTAAAATGATGTTATTATCTCTAATAATATTCATATTGTTATAACTTATCTAGATATAAAGTACGGCATCCTAACATTTCTTTATACATTACTATTTAGGGTGTAATGCCAGAATCCTAGTTTGATAGAGGTGGAGTAAGTGAAAAAAATTGATTTACATATTCATACAATTGCAACTATCAGCGATTCAGCATTTACTTTTAACATTGAAAAATTAAAATACTATGTTGAATCAATGAAAATCGACTGTATTGCGATAACAAATCACAATGTATTCGATCTGGAACAGTTCAACACCATTACAGAGAATCTAGATGTTTATGTTCTTCCGGGGATTGAGATAAATCTGGAAAAAGGTCACCTGCTTTTAATATCTGACAATAAGGAATTGCATGATTTTAGCGAAAGGTGTAAAAATGTTCAGGACCTGATTCAAACTTGTAATGACTTTATTACAATACAACAACTTAAAGATATATTTGGAGATTTATCTAAGTATCTATTAATTCCACATTATGATAAGAAACCAGTTATTGGTGATAAAACTTTATCTGAATTAATAGAGTTCATTTCAGCGGGTGAAGTTAATAGTCCTAAAAAGTTTATATATTGTATCAATGATTCTGATAGTTTGGTGCCTGTTATTTTTAGTGATGTCCGGGTTAAAGAAGATATTCTAAGCTTTCCGACTAGACAAACATATATAGATTTAGATGAAATTAGTTTAAATGGTATAAAATTCTGTTTTAGAGATAAGAATAAAGTGGCTCTTTCTGAAAATGAAGGAAATAAATTATTTCAAGTATTAGATAATGGACTGGTACTTTCAACAGGATTAAATGTGATATTGGGAGAGAGATCTTCTGGGAAAACATATACGTTAAAAAGGATATACGAAACATCTGATAGTACAAAATATATCAAACAGTTCTCTCTATTGGAGACAGATGAAGATGCCGATAAACGAAATTTTGAAAAATTATTAAGTACGAAACAGAGTTCTATTACACAAGGTTATTTAAAAGAATTCAAAGAAGTTGTTGATGAAATTGCAAAAATTGATATAAGAAAGAATGAAGTTAGTGTAGGAAAGTATATTGAATCTTTAATTAAAAATGCGACCGAAATTGAAAAAGCTGATTTATTTTCAAAAGCAATCTTGTTTAGTGAAAGTGAATTTACAGAATCTACTCTGGATAACCTTAATAAACTGATAGAATCCGTTAGACTATTAATTGAGAACACAGAGTACAAAGAATTAATTAATGCCTATATTCCAGAAGAAAATTTGAAACGGTTAGTTATCGAATTAATGGTCAAATATACTGAAGAAACAGAACAGAATCTTAGAAAAAGATGGGTAAATGACTTAGTATCTAGCATTAAAAGAGGATTACAAATGCGTACCGCTGCTACACATATTGAAGATATTAATCTAATTAAAATTGCTACTGATAAAGAAAAAATTAATAAATTTACTATGGTTTCAGATTTGGTAAAACAAGAAACCGAAATTTTAAGAAAAGATATGCAGGGCTTTAAAATAGTAGCAAGTTCAAAAAAATATACAGGTGCTGGTGAACTTAAAAAAACAAGCGGTAAAATGATTGGTTTTAGTGATGCTTATAAAAATTATGAAGATTCATATAAATTCCTTCAGGAACTCAAAGCTATTGAAGGTCTTGATCCAACCGAGTATTACAAATATTTTGTTAGAATTGAATACAAGATATTAAATAAGTATGGATATGAGGTGTCCGGGGGAGAGCGTTCTGAATTCAATTTGCTTCAAGAAATTAACGATGCACTGCAATACGACATGCTTCTAATAGATGAACCAGAATCTTCGTTCGATAACATGTTTTTAATGAATGATGTTAACGAGTTAATAAAAGACATTTCTAAAACTATTCCTGTCGTAGTTGTAACACATAATAGCACTGTTGGAGCATCGATCAAACCAGACTATGTTGTTTACACAAAGAAAAAAGTAGTAGAAAACGAGGTTAAATATCAGGTTTATTCTGGTTATCCTTCAGATAAACAACTAAAAAGCTTAGATGGTGAAACCATCAGTAATCACGATGTAGTACTTAATAGCCTTGAAGCCGGTGAATCTGCTTATAGAGAAAGAGGTGAATCCTATGAAGTGCTTAAAGATTGAGGATAATAAAGGCTTTTATAGTATAGATGGTGAGAACTGGCTCATGATTGATAAAATTAGTAAAAATGATTTGCTGGGATTACTAGATATTGCTCTGACATCCGATTTTGAAATGGATGAGTATGATAAAGAAAAGTTGGGTAATCAAGCTCATCAGGTTATCTATAATAATATCCATGAAAAGTTCAAGGAAATACTTACCAATAAAAGCAGATTTAAAGATGAAAGCGAAAGAATGTATAAAAATGCAATAGAAAAATATAGTGCCAAGTCTTCTTAATAAATTAGATAAAACACATGCATAAGAATGTAAGAATAAGAAGGAATATGGAATATGTAATAAAACAGTATTTTAGGGACCATTTCTCATTTGTAAATATTTTGGGTACCTTACCTGCCATTCCTCAAACACTACTCTTTGGCCACTCTTTATGATGTTAGAAAAACAGTAAACCATTGTTTTACTGTCATTTATGCTTATCAGTTTTGCCGAAGGATTGTAAGCGCTTAATATTCAGGTGCATTGACATAATGAACCACGGTACAACTTAATTGTTGAAACCGGGGTTTGCGTCCTCAGATTCAACTTTTAATATTACGGCAGTAATCCCGGTAGTTTTTCTGACCATGGCATAAATTCCTCAAGTAGAGTCGGGTCGATCTTAAAGTCTGACCCTGGAATTTTACTAAAACTATGTACAAGATATATAAATACGTTGAGTATATTAGTCTTTGCTGTTTCTAAATGCCATAAACCACTGCACTAGCATTTGCTCCCTTTGTAGTATTGAGAATAGCTAGCCCTTTCTGCCTATGAAAAGTGGCCGGATAGCATTTTCGGCTCGTTTATCCAAAACTGTGGATAGCTGAAAATTCCATAAGTAACATTGACATTGGAAGAATCACTTTGATGTCCTAATACTGTTATTGACTTAGCAGCATCTGACATATAGCAGGGAAAGTAATAACGCACACCCATATTTAAAGTACCCGAGTAACTCGTCGTTACCAGTTAACCCCGTCGTGGAATAATCGGGCACCTGAATTCCAGCTATCTCCATAACAACTACCCCTGGCTCCACGCCATCACCAACATTTACTATCCACTCGTTGTTAACCAACACTACGGGGTAGGTCATTATGCACTCTTCACCAGCCAAAACAAAACTAACTTTAACGTTAACCATGTCTTTGCCACACTTCTCACTAGATAGTATAGTTACCTTTTCTGGAAGCATTCCTTGTTCATGTTGCAGCTCGATAGTATTTCTTAGCACATCTTCGCTCATCCTTTTGTTCTTGGAAACTCTATTCAAAGTGTCATAATCTTTTTTGTTAACTGCCGTAAAAAAATCATAAACACTTTTTTCGGCAGACTTTATTTCATTGGAATATTCCGATGAAGGTACCTGTTCGGTAGACTTTTCTTCATTAGCATAAACCAATGTACTCAAAGACATTACAAAAATCACCGTAAGCAAAAAAGATAATGCTTTTTTCAACTATAATCGGCCTCCTTAATATCCTTGAAAACTTAATTGAGCATCTTGTCACTCGTTGAAAGTTGCACAAGAGGTAGTGGTACAATAAGTAATGTGGTTTGTGTTTATTTAAGTAAGTCTTGCCAGCACTACCTTCCACTGGTGCAAAATCCTGTTTGTCAGGCATATATACACCCTTGAGATAAAAACCATCTTTTCTTTGTTGAATATACTTCATTAGGCCGCGAAGGAGTACTACAAACAGAAAACAACGGCTACCACCAACTTAATGCCATGTATTTGTTGCCATACCTTTCTATAAGTTTTATAAAAAACCTTTTTTTACAAAGTAAAATATTAACACAAGTATCGACAAAATCATTACATCTAAGCGGGGTGATTATTCCTAAACATACCAATTTAAAGAGGCGGGATGGGGTAGGGAAGACAAAAGACAGGTTCCTGTTCCTCTCCTTTTTTTATTTGATATGCTTTTTTTGAGGTTAGGGATTTGACAAGAGATGCAAAGGCTGTAATAGATTCGAGAGAATTGAGACAGTTAGAAAAGAGTAAAAGAGATGAAATAATAAAAATACTTTTTTGCAGACTTTAAATTGGGTGAGGAATATGACTATGTGTACGACTTTTTTGTTTTTTAATTAATGATGTAGCTAAACTAAAACCTCGATAAAATGGTGACAAGATGTCTACAATGCAAAAAAGCAAATAATTTTTAAATATAGCAATATTGAGGGGAGTCATTCTATATTTTTCACTATAGTAAAGAACACATGTTAGTTTCCCTTGCACAGTAAAGCCAGCAGGAATAGATTTAGCAGAGGGAGTATATATTTATGTTACGCACATGAAGTAATGAGCGGTTATATACCTGTATAGTAAGAGGAAAAAATAAGTAAAAGGTAGATAATGAATTGGGAGAAATTAAATGTTTAGAATTTTAATTGTTGAAGACGATATGGTTATTGCAAATGCAATGAAGAACTGCTTGAATCAATGGAATTATAAAACAGAAACAGTAGTTGAATTCAAAGAGGTTATTACCCAGTTTGTGCACTATGAACCACATTTGGTGCTATTGGATATATCCTTACCCTTTTACAATGGTTATCATTGGTGTACTGAAATACGTAAAATATCCAAGGTCCCAATAATTTTTATCTCTTCGATGTCCGACAATATGAATATTGTTATGGCTGTAAACATGGGAGGGGACGATTTTATTGCCAAGCCCTTCGACCTCAATATCTTTCTAGCCAAGGTACAAGCACTTTTGAGAAGGACATATTCCTTTGGTGGGGCTATGAACATAATTGAACATAACGGAATGGTGTTAAACCTAAGTGATGCAACTTTAGAATTCAATAATGCTAAAATTGAACTGACGAAAAATGAGTTTAAAATTCTCCAAATTTTACTGGAGAACATTGGTAAAGCAATTTCCCGTGAAACCATCATGACTAGGCTGTGGGAAAGTGATAGCTATATAGATGATAATACTTTAACTGTTAATGTTACCCGATTGAGAAAAAAGCTTGCCGATATGGGCCTTAGTGACGTTGTTAAAACAAAGAAAGGCCTTGGCTATATGGTGGAATAATATGAAAGAGAATTCGTTTTTGTGGGTTGCGCTATATTATCTTAGGAGTCGCAAGGAAGCCATCGGCCTAGGCTTTGTCTTTCACATAATCTTTGTTGTGATTTTTTACTTGTATTCCTTGGAATTTGAAGCCCTTGCTTATGCTTTCCTTTTATCAGCCTGCATAGCAACCGTTTTTATGGTGTATGATTTTATCAAATACTATAAAAAACATAGCGAACTACGCAATCTTGCCAAACATATCAGAGCAGATCTACAAAGGGTGCCTTCAACTAGCGATTTAATTGAAGCTAATTACCAGGACATTTTGCTAGCAATTTATGATGAGAAGAAAAAAATGATTTCTAAAGTAGATAGCAAGCAAACGGAAATGGTAGACTACTTTACCCTTTGGGTCCACCAAATTAAAACACCCATTGCAGCCATGAGATTGTTAGTTCAGTCTGAACACAGAGAACAATATAAAGAATTGCTAGAACAAATTTTAAGAATTGAGCAGTATGTGGAGATGGTTCTAGGTTACATCAAAATAGACAACTCATCGTCAGATTTAGTACTGGAAAGGCATAATCTTTTAGAACTTGTGAAGCAGAGTATCCGTAAATACGCACATCTGTTTATTAAAAAAAATATCGTTCTTGAGTTGCAAGAAAAGGATTGTATAGTACTAACAGATGAAAAGTGGTTGGTTTTTGTAATAGAACAAATACTCTCTAATGCACTAAAATATACAAATGGGGGTAAGATATCTATATACATAGTGGATGAGGAACGAAAGTTGTTGGTGATTGAGGATACGGGAATCGGCATTGCCGAAGAGGATTTGCCGAGAGTGTTTGAAAAGGGCTTTACAGGTTACAACGGGCGGATGGATAAAAAGGCCACTGGTATCGGCCTGTACCTGTGTAAAAAAATTTTGGACAAACTGTCACACACCATTATTATAACTTCTAATGTTAATGTTGGTACGAGGGTAGAGATTGATTTTTCTTCCACGAAAACCATATTTGAATAGATCTTACAAAACTGTAAGGTTAGAAGAAGAAATGTAAGCCATAGTTATGGTGGGGCATTTCTTTTTTTCTTATACTCTTATTATGGTCAAGGTTAGATGAGGAGGAAGAAACATGCCATTATTAGCGGTGAATAACTTAAAAAAGATATATGCGTCAAGGTTTGGTGGAAACCAGGTACAGGCCCTAAGTAATGTAACCTTTTCTGTGGAAAAGGGCGAATATGTAGCAATTATGGGGGAGTCGGGTTCAGGCAAAACAACGCTACTTAATATTTTGGCAGCATTAGACAAGCCCACCAGTGGTGAGGTCTTATTACAGGGGAAAAATATAGTAGCCATCAAAGAAAGTGAGATTACAGTCTTTCGTAGAGATAATTTGGGTTTCGTATTTCAAGATTTTAACTTGTTGGATACTTTTTCAATTAAAGATAACATTTTTTTACCGCTGGTTTTGACCAGAAAATCCTATGAAGAAATGGAGAAGAGGTTGAACCCTATAGTTGCCAAGCTGGGCATAGAAGACATTTTGGAGAAATTCCCTTATGAGGTATCAGGTGGCCAAAAACAAAGAGCGGCTGTAGCGAGGGCACTGATCACAGAACCTCAACTAATTTTGGCCGATGAACCAACAGGAGCCCTTGATTCAAAAGCTACTGATCAGCTCTTGAAGATGTTTACTGAGATTAATCAAGATGGGCAAACCATACTTATGGTGACCCATAGTATCAAGGCGGCAAGTCATGCTGGGCGGGTGTTATTTATCAAGGATGGGGAGGTATTTCATCAGCTTTATAAAGGTGCCCTGTCTAACGGGGCGATGTTCGAGAAAATTTCTAATACACTTACAGTGATTACCACTGGAGGTGGGGTAAATGGATAACCTATTTTACTTAAGACTAGCAATGATTAATATTAAAAAGAACAGCAAGACCTATATACCCTTTATAATCACTTGTATTTGTACAATCATGATGTTTTATATTATGCATGCAATTTCTATCAATGAGGGGTTAGAGGGTGAAAGTGGTTCAGAGAGCCTAAAAACCCTGCTTCGGCTTGGAACAATCATCATTGGAATTTTTTCGTCTATTTTTCTTTATTATACTAATAGTTTTTTGCTTAAGAGACGAAAAAAAGAAATTGGTTTGTATAATGTATTGGGTCTGGAGAAAAAGCATATTGCAAGGGTGTTGTTATTTGAAAGTATTATTACTTCCCTAATTAGCATAACGTTAGGTGTTGTAGGTGGAGTTGTATTAAACAAACTGATGTTTCTTATACTTCTTAAGTTGCTTAACTTTGAGGTAGCCTTTGGTTTTTCTATATCAGTACCATCCATGCTAATGACTTTAATTGTTTTTCTGGGCATTTTTATACTCATATTGTTATCAAATTTGTTGCAGATCAGAATGCTAAAGCCCATAGATCTACTGAAAGGCTCGCAACATGGAGAAAGGGAGCCAAAAATGAAGTGGGCCATGACTATTGTTGGTGTGATAGCCCTTGGCACCGGATATGGAATAGCATTAAGTGTCCAGTCACCGCTTGCAGCCTTAAATCAGTTCTTCATTGCTGTTATTTTAGTCATGATAGGTACCTATGCCCTTTTTACAGCAGGAAGTATTGCCCTTTTGAAACTTCTTCGAAAAAACAAAAGTTTTTACTATCAAACAAGACATTTCATTTCGATTTCAGGAATGTTATACAGAATGAAGCAAAATGCAGTTGGGCTTGCCAATATCTGTATTCTTAGTACCGCAGTCCTTGTGACACTTTCTTCTACAGTTGCTTTATATATAGGTGTAGAGGACGCTTTGCAGTCCCGCTTTCCGAGGGATATCATTATGGCGGCTTCAGATATCACTTCCAGTGAAGTGCAAAAGTTAGAGGAGATTTTAGAGGGCGAAATAAAAAACAACAGATTGAATATAAAAGATAAGCTAAACTACTGGAACATTACTTTTGGCGCTGAAGTCAAAGATGATAAGTTCATATTAATGAAGGAAGTTGGTTATAATCCCAACATGAGTATGCTTACGGCTATTCCTGTTTCAGACTACAACCGCTTAGAAGGAAAGGGTGTTTCCCTCTCCGATGATGAGGTGATCATTTTCTCTCCAACAAAGAAATACGGCAAAGATACTATCACTATTGATGAGAAAACTTTTAAGGTTAAGCAAGAACTTGATTTGCCTGTCTTAGGAATGGCCAGTGAGACGGATATAGTAGAGTCATATGTAGTGTTCTTAAAAGATATTAATCTTATTGGAAGTAACGATAATAGAAAGTACTTAGTTTCTTTCGATGTTGAAAGTTCAGATCAAAATATCTTGCTGCTTGCTAACAACTTAAATCAAAAGTTTATGGAAAACGGACTAACTGTTCGGATTGAAAGTCCTGTTGCCAACAGACAACATTTCTATATGCTCTATGGGGGATTATTCTTTATCGGAATTTTTCTAGGATCCTTATTTCTGATGGCGACAGTGTTAATTATCTATTACAAGCAAATATCGGAAGGGTATGATGATAAGGTCCGGTTTGAAATTTTGCAGAAAGTTGGTATGAGTAAAAACGAAATTCAGAGAACTATAAAAAGCCAAATTTTAACGGTATTTTTTCTGCCCCTTGCTTCAACGGTGCTTCATATAACCTTCGCCTTCCCCATTATCACAAAGTTACTGGCAGTTCTTAATCTGAATAATGTAGCATTGTTCCGGTTATCAACTGTAATGACTATTTTGGTTTTTGCGGCAATTTATGCAGCTATCTATTCATTAACTGCACGTGAGTATTACAGAATTGTAAATGATTAAATTTAATAACAGTTTTGTTTGTCTAAGTTAATAATATATCCAATAAGCTTAGAGTTTGTACACCCCCTAACCCCCGACAATCCATTATAAAATTGCTCCATCAAATCACCTTTCGAGCCGGAATCTCGAGAGGTGTTTTTTATGGTCTCTCTCTGTAAGAGGGCATGGACATTCATCATTGCCAGAAGGGCCAGAAATTTTGACTTTTTAATATGACCTAGAAGCTGATTGCCCAAGGATATTGGCTCTTGGCCATGAATAAAACTGTAGCCAATTATTTCGTTAGTTATTGTTACGTGATAACTATTACTATGAATAATTAATTCGGTTATCTTTTCCAGGGGGGATATCTCCACAGAAAGTAGTTTTTTTTATGTATTTTAAAGGTTGTTTGGTAGTACCCCGGTAAGCCATATTAAATAAAACACCAATATGTGAATAATGATCAGATATAAAAGAATTTTGCTCGTAAATATCTGGGACAAAGCCATGCCTCTCTAACACTACCCCTGCAGCAAGGCCTGACATACCAGCACCTAATATTGCTACTTTCATTTAAAACCTCCGAATATTTATCTGGCTTATCTTTTACTATTGTTAGAGCATTATCAGGGTTTTATTCAACTAAATCTGCCTGCTTAAACGTAGACTAAATTTACCATCTCTTTACTGGGTGGCCACCTCAAATTACAATAAAGATACGTTTTGAAAAAAATTCTATGCAGGCATGGTTAAGATTTGTAGAAAGTTTCCATATAAATCAAGATGTTGGGCCGCTTTTATGGTTGTTATAAATCACAACGGAAAAAATACGTTTCAGGTGGTGATATAAATGAATCAAGCTGAGCTTAAATATAGGGAAGCCACACCGGAAGATATTAAAGATATTATGTTTATTGAGGATAATTCCTTTGAACAAGGTATTAGAGAAGAAGAAGATGTTTTTCTAGAACGAATAATTACATTCCCCAACGGTTTCCTGCTGCTGGAATATAAGAATAAGGTCATTGGCTATATATGTTCAGAAATCTGGGAGTATCAGGAAAACATAGATTTGTTAGATCTTAAACTAGGTCACAGTATTAAGACAATCCATGATCCTGCAGGTGAGGAATTATATATTTCATCTATGGGTGTCTTGCCGGAATTTAGGAGGAAAGGGTTAGGAGAGTTGATGTTTGAGTCCCTATCAAATAAATTATTGAAAACATATCCCAAGATTAAAAGCATTTTATTAATAGTTTCTAAAAATTGGTTGTCGGCACAAAGGATTTATCGAAAGAACGGCTTTAGGGAGGTCGCAACTATACCAAACTTCTTTCAACCTCTTAATCTAGAGCACCAAGATGGTATTGTTATGCGTAGCAGGGTGAGATAGCATTTGACCAATTTATTTCGACAAACTTCCTTAAAGAGCAATAGGAATAAATGTAGTTTGTGGGGGAATCCTCTCGTATTAATATACCACCCCGAGGGTGGTTATTTTTTGATTGTCACGGTGGGCAATTTTGTGATTGCAACTATCTTGGGATTCTGCCTGGAAATGTCATTTACTAAAGCGTATACTCTTAATATATGGGTTTTTAGAGGAACGATATATAATGAAATTTTTCAAGTTTATCAGTAAACACATGATTAAATTTTTGCTTTTGGCTATAATTTTAGGACTTATAATTGGGTATGTTTTCCCTGGACTGGGTCAAGAGATGCAATTTTTTTATCCTATATCTTTATTTATTATGCTCTACCCGATGATGATAGGAATTGAGATAAATGAGGTTAAAGAGGCAACTAGACGGATAGGTTTTATGTCTGTAGTGATGCTATTTAATTATCTAGTCTCTCCCTTGCTGGGGGCGTTTTTAGCAAAGCTTTTTTTAACTGATTACCCTGACTTTGCCGTTGGACTTATATTAACCGGCGTAGTACCCTGTGCTGGAATGATTGTTGCCTGGACTGGTCTGGCCAAGGGGAATGCGCCAATGACATTGGTAATTACCGTGGTAAGCCTGCTGGCTGGTATCTTTTTAATCCCATTTTGGATGTTAAACCTAGCTGGAACTTATGTGCCAATAGATGTTTTTAAAATGTTCAAGACCATTTTCTTGACAATTTTGTTACCACTTATTTTGGGCAATATTACACGTGTATGGTTAGTGAAAAAGTTGGGGTCACAAAGATTTGTGGAACTAAAAGGTATTTTCCCAGGCATCTCAGCCATTGGTATGTACTCAGTCTTTTTTATTTCGATGTGTGCGGAATCTGTTACGTTAGTTAGTCATCCAGAATATTTGTTTCGCATCTCAGTTCCTCTCGTAATATTTTACACTTTACTCTTTAGTGGTTCAGTGTTATATGCACGCTTAGCTAAAATAAGCTACCCTGATATGGTGGCTTTTACCTATGGGGTAAGTGGTAAAAACATTTCCATCGCACTGGCGCTGGCAGTTATGTTTTTTTCACCTTTAACTGTTATGATTATTGCAATAAAACCTTTAATTCAGGTTACATTTATGGCTGGTTTTTACCGTTTGACACCTATACTTAATGGTTACTGGGAGAAGAAAATTCCCACGACAAAGGAAGAAAACAATGAGTCATTAAATTATCATCGCTTATCGTAATAAGGAACGGGAGCTCCTTATTATGCAGGTTCTTAAAGACGAAATCAGTAACAAAATATTGCAAGCTGCTGAAAACATGGGTTAGGTGGATATATTCGCAATATTATAGTAAAGGAGTTCATAGTTTAATGAAAAGAAAAATTGTTCTAATGTTTATCATTTCAGCATTGCTGGTGCTAATGAATCCTGTTGGGTCATTTGCCGTCAATATGATTTCTTCAAAGGAGGTGTAAAAAGATGTGGGTACTCGCTGGAATGCAAATGGTAGCAACTATCTGTATGCTTGGCAAGTATGATTTTACCTACAGGGATAGATTTGCCCACTTAAATAAATTTCAAAGTGAACTTCCGGAGAAGACACATCTTTATACTAACCTTATTTAGAAATCATTAAGTTAGTATTTTTTTAAAGGCGGTGGAGTTTTCTAGCGTCTTTTTTTGTGTCCTCTCCGCAATAAATGAGGAAGGACGTTTATTATGAACACAAATCTACAGGATGAACATAACTCATCATCATCGTTGGCCTGGGCAACGATCGCTAAGCTTTAAAATTTCGGGGTACTGTCCTCTTTTGGATTAGCTTTTTGTATTGACGATTAAGAGGTAATTAAATATAATAATACCTAGATATACAATGCATCGAAAAACGATGTTTGGTGAAAGGTGGCGATGTTTTGAAGGTTAACAAAGAGCTCCTTAAAGGAAGTACAACTATTCTTATCCTAAAACTACTGGAGCGGAAAACCATGTATGGTTATGAAATGATTAAAGAAATAGAAAATGTCTCCGGTGGGGTGTTTGCCTTTAAAGAAGGAACACTATATCCCATTCTTCATGCTTTAGAGTCAGATGGAATGGTTGAGGCCTACTGGTCGGATGACAACGGAAGCCGTCAGAGAAAATACTACCGAATCACTGAAAAGGGCCGGCTGCAGTTGGAAGAAAAACGTAAAGAGTGGGTGGTATTTCGTTCTACTGTGGATAGAGTTTTAGGGGAGGCTATTGTATGGGGTTAGAGCAAAACCAAAGGGTGCAGGGGTACTTAAATCTTGTTTGTGCCCAGATTAAATGGGCCGAGGTGCATGAGCAGGTTAAGTTAGAGCTACTTACCCATATCGAGGATTGTGTGGGGGAGTATTTAGCCGAGGATATTCCAGAGTCAGAGGCCATCGAAAAGGCGATCCATAGGATGGGAGATTCAAAAGAGCTGGGGAGGCAATTGCATAAGACCCATAAACCTCCGATTAATTGGAAGTTGTGTTGGGTAGTGGCTTTCTTAACGGGGATGGGATTAATTACTCTCTTATCAGTAGAGTTACAGGGAACGTTGATGAGTAAACTTTCATTTTCTGTTTTTACTAATAGCGTTATTCACCTTGTTCTTGGCTTTGCCGTGCTTTTGGCAATCACGTTTTTTGATTATCGAAGGCTAAAGGCTTATGGCTGGCACATATTTATCGGTACAATGCTGATTTGGCTATTGCTACTAGGGGTGGGTGGGACAGTAGTTAACGGAAAGCCCTATTGGACCCCGGGTTTTATTAACATAGATTATATAGGTATTACACCATTTCTGCTTTCTGTTTCACTGGCGGGGATTTTTTTCAACCAAGCTGGGTTAAAGGGGCATGGGATTATAAAGGCATTTGTTCTATTTACGGTACCTAATGTCTTTTATATCATAAGTAATTCTTTGAGTACGGCATTGATCTATACCTTGGTCTTTTTAATTCTATTGTTCCTGGCTGGAGCTAGCAGAAAACTGTTAGGTTACTTCATGTTGTTGCCAATCTTTTTGTTTGGAGTTGCTTTATTACAGAGTCCTTATCAATTGGACAGGTTGCTTGCCTTTATGAATCCTTACCAGAACCCCGATGGTAGTGGGTATATCTATATTCAATCATTAGAAGCTATAAAGTCCGCCGGTCTATGGGGCCAGGGGTTTACCTTTTCGGGAAATTTACCCGAATTTCATACAGACTTAGTTTTTTCTTATTTAGTCTATACCTTTGGTTGGGTAGTTGGTGCAGTGGTGATTATTTCAGCCCTTGCTTTACTTATCATTATGGCCAGTGTTGCAAAACAAGTTAAAGATTCCTATGGTTTCTTGCTAGTTAGTGGCCTAACGAGTATTCTAGCACTGCATTTTATCTGGAATATTTTCATGACTGTAGGATTTGCCCCGATCAGTGGAATTAATCTACCCTTTATCAGCTATGGTGGCTCTCAAATGGTTATTAACTTAGCCATAATGGGTATAGTTTTAAGTGTTTACAGACGGAAAAATCTTTCAGATCCTAACAATATTCATACGAATTGCAGCTAATCTTTGTGAGAAGTTAATAAAATTATGACTAATAAAAAATGTGCGAAGCAAAACTTCTAATCTTTAGTTTCCAGAAAAATCACCACAATTGACAGCTTTCTATTGTTTAAGATATTTATAACCTTATAATTCCTGAAGTTCATTGATGGTTACAAACGTATATCCTTCGTTTGATAGTGCTTGTAAAACCCCTTCGATTGCTTGGAGTTCTTTACCAGTATCATCATACATTGGATGCATCAAGATAATTGAACCTGGCTTTATATTATCCATCACATAATTAACTTTGTCTAAAGCAGCGACGTAAAAGCTATCTGGTTCAATATTCCAGGTAATGGTATCTCTATTGTGTTTTTTTAGATAATAGGGTAATCCAACAAGTTTTTTTCCATTTGGTGGTCGAAAATCAATTTCACCATTATACCCTGCCCTTCGAATTAATTGGTCTGTTTTTTCAATTTCTTTCTTTATATAGGAAGGTGTTTTAAAAACCATTCGATTATGAGAAAAAGTGTGATTTCCAATTTGATGTCCTGCTTCTACAATTTTTTTAGCACCTTCTGGGTACTGCTCTATTTCTTCACCAATTAGAAAAAAAGTAGCCTTTGCATCGTATTTATCCAACAATTGTAATACCTGATTTACGTTCTTAGTTGGACCATCATCAAAAGTCAAAGCAACCACTTTTTGGTTTGTCTCTACCTGATAAGTTAAACCTCCGAATAACTGGTATGTTCTAGAATTCATTAATTTATTTGCACCAAACGATAGAAGGAAAACTAACAAAATTGAGAACCCGATAAATATTAATTTCTTTTTCACTAATGTTTCCTTTCTTACTTAGAAATTTGCATTGTCTTTTTTATTTATCCTTGTTCAAACCATAAAAATTCTCGGCAGCTTGCAGCCAATTTTGTTTCATAATTCTGCCGGCTGCTTCTTTGTCTTGACGTTCGAAAGCGCAGATTATTTCTTCATGATCCTTGGTGCACGTATGGGCAAGAACAACCGACTTTAGAAAATATAAGCGGCGTCCATGGGCCTGTAGAATGGAGTTCATTGAAAAGATATATTGATTGTCAGTAAGCTCGACAATTCTTTGGTGGAACTGTTCATCCAGCTTTAAAGCATCAAAGGAATTTTCCTCACTGATAGCCAGGGCTATCTTAGAATTTAAGTCACGTAAATAAATAATAGTTTTCTGGTCTATGAGAGGGGTTGCCAGTTCTGCTGCCAGAGACTGCAGCGCACCAAGGGGTGCAAATATCTTAAATATATCCTCATCCTTAATTTTTGTTACTCTAGTTTCCTTACCCGGTAACATCTCAATAAAGCCCTGATCTTGCAGAGTCTTGAGAGCTTCTCTAACGGGTGTTCGGCTAACACCCAAAGCATCTGCCAACTGACCATCATAAAGCTTCTCGCCTGGTTGAAAAGTACCATCAATAATCCATTCTTGTATTTGATTTAACACATAATCCTTAGCAGAAATTCTTGTAAATATCGGTAGTTTGGTGGGTATAGGCATAGCTGTTTCCATCCTAACTCAAATTCTTTATACATTATTTTAATGCATTGCTCATTTTTTTCAAGCATGATATATTGTTTGTAATATATTGCATATTACAAAACGGTATCGCTAGAAAGAAGGGCGCGTGTGTTAGTGAAAAGAGAATATGTGGTTTTATTTCTCATCTTGGCTAATATGTTTTGGGCAGGAAATTATATAATTGGGCAATATGTTGTAGCTGAAATGTCTCCCCTACAAATGACGTTCTCGCGATGGCTGATTGCATTATTGTTCTTATACCCAATAGCCACATGGATTGAACGTCCAAGTTGGAAAAAAGTCTGGCGGCAGTGGAAAGTTCTTTTGGTGATGTCCTTGCTAGGGGTTATGGGATATAACTTGCTTTTATACAAGGCTTTGCAGTTTACCACTCCACTGAATGCGGCACTGGTTAATGCCATTAATCCTGCGGTTATTGTGCTATTTGCAGCGGTTTTCTTAAAAGAGAAGATATCCTCGATAAATGGCTTGGGGCTTATAATATCACTATTAGGAGTTATACTCGTCTTAACTAATGGGCAATTGCAGCAAATATTTAGTGTTCATTATAACTTTGGCGATCTGTTAATGCTTTTAGCAATCCTGGTTTGGACTATTTATTCAATCTTAGGAAGAAAAATAAGGGATATCCCCCCAATATCGGCTACAGCCGTATCTGTATCTTTAGGCTTATTAACACTTTTTCCTTTTGTATTATTTTCAGATTTAAATTTTCACCTCAGTAAAGAGGCTACACTAGGTATTTTATATATAGGGATTTTTCCTTCTGTGGGGTCTTTTATTTTCTGGAATATTTCTATTAGGCAAATAGGAGCAAGCCGGGCAGGTATCTACCTTAACCTAATTACAGTGTTTACAGCTATTTTTAGTCTGCTGTTGGGTAAGCCTATCAGCTCAGTACAGATTCTTGGTGGAGTTTTAGTTTTTGTTGGAGTTTACCTATCTAATAAAGTAGTCAAACAGGCACAGGAGACACTGGACGATGGAACAAGATGTATCTCTAAAAATATTTAAGGTAAAGGAACCTAAAGGGTCGGCTGCAGTTGGAATGTAAAGAGTGGGTGATACTTCGTTCAACTGTGTGGATAGAGTTTTTGGGGACTATTGTATCAGATTAGAGCAGAAATAAAGGGTACTGAATTTATTAAGAGAAGGTCTCTGGACAAACCAGGGACCTTCTTTTTTGGGCGTATCAGCAAGTATAAATACTTTTGATGTGCACAAGGGCAACTAAGGCTTCCGCCGGCGCCTTAAGGCTTGGTGCAAGCCAAGTTTTCTTTGTTATTTATGAAATGTTTTTAAGCTTATACACCAAACTCTGGTGGATATTTAACTGTCCCTTTGATGTTGGTCAATGCCCCAGGGCTAAGTTCGAGGACCATGAATGCTTCATCTGGTACATCAAATGAGGCTTCCAATCCTAAAGACCTTGCTGGTAAGAAACCAAAACGTGGGTAATAATTCGGGTGACCAACTACAATTACAATCTTATATCCTAATCTCCTGCAACTTTCTAAACCTTGTTCAATAAGTTTACTACCGATTCTGCGGTTTTGATATTCTGGAAGTACCGCTAACGGTGCAAGACTTAGAACCGGTATATTCCCATTATCAGTTTCTATAGCAATGGTACTGAACAGTATATGCCCTACAATCATGTTGTTAAGAATGGCGACTAAGGATAATTCGGGGATATAATTCTCGGATTTTCTAATAGCTTCTACAAGATTTGGCTCAATAGACTTATTAAATGCTTTTAGATTAACGTTAAAGACTGCTGGATAATCGTCTTTGTCCTCGGGACGAATTTTGAGCATCTTTTGGATTCCTCCTAAAATTTATTGTTACGGAAGAATCCTTACAAGCAGCAATTCGACTACTATGAAGGATTCCCGTAATCCCTTCTGAGTGTTTCTAATATTACCGACACCTCATCAACTCCTTTATATATTACTAGATAAATTATAGCTACGATTTACAACCTATGCAATAATTAACCAGTTTGCGGCAACTTCCCGCTAACAGATTGCCGGCATTTATTGCGAAGTATGATAAACTTGTTTAACTTTCTACCGATTAATATAAATAATATGCTTATATAATGAGGCGATGGCTATGGAGATTAAACCGATAAACATAAAACTAATGAATGATATCATGATTAATCTGTCCCTTGGGAAGATGATAAGTCAAGGGGTTAATTGGCAGAAGGGGGAAATTCGTCAGGGTTTTGTTAGAAGTAATGTTTCGGGCAACGAGTATCTTATCCAGTTAGGTAATAGGGATATTACGGTCCGGTGTAACGAAGCCCTCCCTACGGAAGGTAGGATTTTACTGGAGTTGCAAGGAGTGCAAGATGGTAAATTTGTGGTAAAGCTTGTGGAGCCTATTAAACCTGATCAAGTTAGCCAGGAACAACTATTAACCAGAATCATAAACCAATTACAAATTAAAGATACACCATTAAGTAGGAGTTTAATCCAAGGTTTCATAAACCAGGAAATACCCTTAAAGGCCGAAACGTTAGAACTGGCAGAGAGACTGGTCCAACGTTTAGGTGGAGACACTCCGGAAAATATTGGAAAGACCTTATTGGCTATTAAAATGGGGATTCCCCAAGAGCCCCCAATAATTGATATGGTTTACTCCTTTCTAAAAAACACAAACAATCTCAAGCATGGCAACGATCCACAGCTGTTTATGTTTATGAATAGGCTAATGGCCATCTTGGGACAGGAACCTATTGGCGAGCAAATCAAGGCACCTGATGCGGTGCAAGAACTACGTAGTGTTGTACTACCACAAGAAGGATACGATCTTATTAGAAAAATACAGGACTATTTTAGAAATATTAGTATTGACACCCCAAAAGGTGTGGCCAAAGTAGCAGCACAACTAGAAGTCCTTTTAAATTCCCAGTTGGCCCAAAACAATATATCTCTACAAAACAATCAAAAACAGAGTAGATTGACTTTTAAACATAGAAACTCTGTAAATATACTAGAGCTATTTAGCAAACTCCTTGAAAACTTACGAGAGTCAGCTAGAGGTGCAAGTGAATCTAGCCCAGCTAGACAATTAACTCAGGAAGGTACATTGATCGAGCGGCAAATAGCAGGGCATCAAATATTCCAAATGTTGAATAAAGCTGAACAACAGGATTACCTTTATTTTAATCTACCCTTTATTAAACAAGATGAAACTGAGACCTGGGGGCAGTTAAAAATTATAAAGGATAATAGTGAGCAGAAAACTATTGATCTTAATCATTTTAGTATGTCATTAATGCTAAATACCCTAAGTTTTGGACCGGTGCTTTTAGAGCTTAAGGTAAGAAACAAGGATATTATGGCAGGGGGTAAAGTCACAAAAGAGTGGGTATCGGATTTGTTTAAAGCTTCATGGCCAAAACTTCAAAAAACCTTTGAGAAAATGGGATATAATTTACACTTGTGCTCCTGGAAAGTCGATTCCTTTATGGTGGATCTTCAACCAAAGGGACTCATGAATGACAACTCTGAGGGTTACTTGCAATCAGTTGATGTTACTGTTTAGAGATAAGGGAAGGTGAGCAACAATTACAAAGGAGATAACAAGAAAAAAAGCGGTAGCACTTCGGTACGACAAAGAAGAAGACCATGTCCCGGAGGTTATTGCTGCAGGTCATAGTTATCTAGCAGAAAAAATTTTGCAGATTGCCGAAGAGAAATCTGTACCTGTTTATAAAGATCCTGTTCTAGTGGAAATGCTCTCACATTTAAATGTTGGAGAAGAAATCCCACCGGAACTATATAATATAATCGCCGAAGTACTAACGTTCGTATACTCCCTTGACAAAGAGACCAGGGATAAATAAATCAATAACTACTCCTGTAACTAAATGGATTAAATTACCATATAATACTAAAAATGCAGGAGGGTGAGAACAATGGGCTTTGGATATGGAGGAATAGGAAGAAGAACTCATGTTCATCGTTATAATAATATAACTAGCCTTGATGTCGGACATAAACATGGAATGAATGGTATTACTGGTCCTACTATAAGGACTGGAACAAGTCATGTGCATAGCTTGAATGGAGTCACTACATTTGACCAAGGTCACAGTCATAATTACAGAACGGTTACCGGCCCAGCAATACCAACAAGACCAGGCTACCACGTACATAGGTATAGTGGTAGAGTTACAATCGCTGGAAGAACTCCCCACACTCATACATTTAATGCTTTAACTGCAGAGGCCCCTGATGACATTGGTTATTAAAATGACAAATTCTTTAGACATCAAGATATTGTTTTGGTATTATGTGGTATGTTAATTTAAATTAGAATGTAACTTCTCCAAATGGAGAAAATAATATTGCCAGCTTGGAAAATAACTCTCTCCGTTGAGGCCTGGTCTTAGTACCGGGCCTTAGTCTTTATGTGACCAATTATCTACTGGCAGGTGATTTGGAATCACTTAGAGTACAGAATTTTACATTGCAGGCCACTCTGTGGGTGGGAGCAATTGTCTTTAGCTATATGGCCCGGCACAACGGATTTGGGGTATCAAAGCTTGTACTTTTTGCGCCTGTTCGCATTTAGCCGGGTAATTATCTTTATTTTGTGAGAACAAGGACCACTGGTCTTTGCCATCTTTATAAGTTAAGCATCTAAGACTTGTCATGTATTAATGAAAGTCTGGCTCTGTTAAGGGCAAATATAATAATAGCTGGGATAAGTGCATATTTAAAATTAGGAATACTGACACCTTTTGCAAGGTATGCTGATAACTGTATAAGCCAGGCATTAATCAATAATGTAAATAAACCAAAAGTTATAAAATTTATAGGCAGTGAAATAAGAAGTAGTAATGGTTTTAAAAATAATGATATCGTAGCTAGGAGCAAACCAGCCCAAAGCACGGCCGCTATTGAGGATAAAGTTATGGCAGGGAAAAGTAAACTTGCAATATATAAGCCTAAGGCGTTGGTCAATGTAATGAGAATATAGTTTTTCATGATTTCACCTTATTAATAAAATGAAATACTGATGTAATCTCTGCCTAGAGTTATGTCTGCCATTTGCCAGCGGCCAAGTTGACGTAATTCGGTTAGTAATTGTAAAAGTGTACTAATTGCTATTCTGGGTAGTTTCAGACGGGTAGTTAAACATTCTCCAACGATTAGTAAATCTAATAAGGATCTAAGTAAATCATCAAAAATATATAAAGGTACGGGGAGAGTAAAATGCCAGTTCAGATGATTAATTTTAAATAAAGCGAAATTACTCTTGTGCTTATTCCACATATATTTCTACCTTAGTGTGACCTTCCTTCGGGTCATCGGTATCTACATCCACCAATTTGCCATCTACCAAGCCGGCGTCAATCAATTGCACCATTTCCTCGATATTAATCTCATCCAGGTTAATACCATTTTTCTGCATTTGATTGCGAGCTTCCTCAGGGATTAATTTTAACCCAACATCCGCTAATTTTGTAGCTACTTTTAATAAGCTTAAGGGGACATTAACATTTACCTTGGTATGATCGCCACTGGTAACACGAACTCTTAAGAAACGTTCGCTCGTATTTGAAGGGTTAACTGCTTTAACATCGGGTTCTTCGATTGCCTTTAATAATTCTAAACCTTCAGTGGCTGTTATGGTACCATTCTGGACCATTTCCAAGATCTTAATCTTCTCATTATTCATGTGTACACCGTCCTAATATTTTTATATTACCTTTTTGCTCTTCTTATTTGCTGGGTAGCTTCTTCAAGGGTAATTTGCCCTTTTTCCAGAGCGTCCAATATTTTTTGGCGGTCAGTTGATTCCGGAAGGTTTTCGGTTCTGTCGACTCCGTAACCCAGACTTTGTAAAACATTATCCAGGCGATTACGGACAGTGGGATAGGATATGCCTAGTTCCTTCTCTACATCTTTAATACTGCCCCTGCACTTAAGAAAGACTTCAATAAATTCTAGCTGCTCTTGTGGTAAACGGCAAAACTTGGAAGGTAGAAACTCACCTTCGATTTTGGTACGACAGTGATTGCAAGCTAAGTTAGTGACAATCATTTCATGTTCACAGACGGGGCACCGATTTAATATTTTATTGTTGATAATTATCACCTCGAGTATTAATATATCAGGCCTATTGAAATAAATCAATTTATATTTTAAACAAATCAAAGAAATAATTAAAAATAATTAATTTTATTAATAAGAAGCTTAAAGATATAAATTATAAAATCAGGCAGCCCACCTGCCAGGCGAGAAGAAAGCATATAGTTATAGGGCGAATATACCATTGAGCAGCATTTATGCTGCCATTTTTATTATCATTGACAAAGGGGGTAGACTTTCTTTTTTAAGGTACTCCGATTATTCCTTTGCTGAAAACATTTAAAATAAACTGTATAGTTAAATGAACTTTTCCTATGGTGATATACTCTTATAAGTGAAGAGAGGTGCTGAGGTGGGAGTAGACGAACTTGTCAGAAAAGCAAAACAAGGGAATAGGGATGCATTAATTGAGTTGGTTATGCTGCGGAAGCAGGAATATTATAAATTGGCCTATGTCTTTCTAGGCAATAAAGAAGATGCTTTAGATGCCATGGAAGATATGATTGTAATCTTATACGAAAACATTTCTAGGTTAAAAAAAGACGAAGCTTTTTCCACTTGGAGTAAAACCATATTAGTAAACTGCTGTAAAAAGATACTCAAAAATAATAGGAAAACAGTATCAATAGAAACCATCGAAGAAATTGTGGCTGAAGATGGCATTGAACATAAAGATAATCAAATATTGTTAGAAAAATATCTGTCGCAATTAAGTGATAAGCACCAAGAAGTCATTCGATTACGGTATTTTTTAGACTTGGAATATCAAGTTATCGCAGATATATTAAAGATACCCTTGGGAACGGTAAAATCCCGGATTGCCTATGGAATCGAGAGATTAAAGGAATGTTTTGGAGGTGAGACTTCTGAATAACATTGAAGAACTTCTTAAAAAAAGGAAAGATCAGCTAGACCAATTAGAGGTTCCGGAAGAATTAGAAACTAAACTGCGCAGTGCCTTAGTGAAATCAAAAAAACCAAGGATAAGGGGCTGGGCCATTAGGGTAGCTGTTGCCTGCCTTGCGGTTTTGGTTATTAGCTATAATTTCAGTACATTCGCTTACTATGGTAAAAACCTTGTAGGATATGATAACGTTATGAACGGAGCTTTAAAGGAACTTAACGAGTTAGGCAAGGGGCAGATAATTGGAACCAGCTTTACTTTCGAAAATGGATTAACTATCACCTTAGATGGAATTATGCTGGATGACAACCAATTACTAGCCTTTTATCGTATTAAGGACCCAACTGAGAAAGTAGACTTGCAGCAACTACATCATCATATCGAAATCGAAGGATTTTTGGGTCGATATTATATGAAAAGTGGCCAAGGGGAATTAGATGAGGAAACAGGAGATATGAAATGGATGGCAAGCTTCGAGGTTCCACAATTCTTTGAAAAAAAGCTGCACTTAAAGGTTGGGATTTCGGAGGGTGGTATGACCAAAGAGGGTGAGATAGTCTTTCACTTGGATAGGGATAAGGCTATGAAGAACACATTAAAAAAGAATATCAACCAAACTATAAAGGTAGATGGCACTAAAATTCATCTTGAATCTATCTTAGCTTCCCCTACCCGCACTGCCATAACCGGAACCATACAAAACATTTTAGAATTAGCCATCGACCAGCTTAGGGACGAGCGGATAAGGCCTAAAAACTTATCTATTAAGCTAATTGCAAATGGTAAATATGTACCGGAGCAAGGGGCAGGGATGAGTACAGATATGAAAGGGATAACATTTGAATATTATTTCGAGCCTTTGCCGGAAAATATACAATCAGTTCAAATAGAGATTGATAGCATTTCTGCGGACTATGATGTTAAAGAGGAAGTTAGTTTAAAGAAAGATATGGAGAAGCTAAATCTAGAGGTCTTAGATCAAAAGATTGAGATAAATAAACTCTACCAATCCCAAGAAAGCACCTATGTCACGATTACTACGGACGAAACAACTACCCTTACAAGGGTGTACCTGATGATAGATGGAAAAAAAGTCGAGCTAAAGGAAACTATAACGGATGACTACAGCAAACTAGGTGATGGTAGAGTTTTGCATACTAGAACATTAAATTTCCCAGCAACAGGCCAAGACTATAAGCTAGAAATCGAGAGAATGACCTTTTTGAAAAGCTATAATAAGATTATTGATATCCCTGTTAATGAATAGGTAAAAATAAAAGGAGCCATATATGAGCATTAGAAGCTTCAAAGATTATCAATTAAGTGAAAAAATCCTTCAAGCGCTGGAAAGTTTGGGTTATAAGCATCCAACAGAAGTTCAGGCTGAAGTAATACCCATGGTCCTTCAACACAAAGATGTTGCTGTCAAAGCAGAAACGGGAAGCGGTAAAACAGGTGCATTCGGTATCCCTCTTTGTGAAATGATTCAGTGGGAAGAGAATAAACCTCAAGCTTTAGTATTAACACCAACCCGAGAGCTTGCTGCTCAAGTGAAGGAAGACATAACAAATATTGGAAGAATAAAAAGAATTAAGGCCACAGCCATTTATGGTAAAGCACCCTTTGCCAGGCAAAAAGCAGAATTAAAGCAAAAGTGCCATGTTGTAATTGGCACACCAGGACGTGTTCTGGATCATATCCAAAAAGCAACCTTTAACTTAGAACGAGTGAAATATCTTGTTATAGACGAAGCTGACGAGATGTTGAAAATGGGTTTTATTGATCAAGTTGAGGCTATTATCCGGGAACTGCCGGGAGATAGAGTTACAATGTTGTTTTCTGCAACCTTACCCAAGGGTGTAGAAAATCTATGTCAGCAATACATGAAGAACCTAATCAACATCGAGATAGAGGCAACTGGACATACGATGGAGCAAATTGAACATTCTCTTATCATGGTAAATGAAGACGATAAATTTGAGCTGCTTAAGGATGTGACTATTACTGCTAATCCTGATAGCTGCATTATTTTCTGTCGAACTCAAGAACAAGTAGACCATATGGCTGCACAGCTAGATCGTCTTGGCTATAATTGTGACAAAATTCATGGGGGGATGATTCAGGAAGATCGTTTTAATGTTATGAATGAATTTAAGAGGGGTGAATTCCGTTACTTAGTGGCAACGGACGTGGCTGCTAGGGGGATTGATATAGATAGCATTTCACTAGTAATCAACTATGACCTTCCATTAGAGAAGGAAAGCTATGTCCACCGGACAGGAAGAACTGGACGTGCAGGTAAAAGAGGAAAGGCCATTACCTTTGTTACACCCCAGGAAGAAAAATTCTTGAGTGAAATAGAAAAATACATCGGGTTTAAAATCCCTAGAAGGGACATACCCACCAAACAAGAAGTGGCTATTGGTAAGGCTGCCTTTGAAGAAAAAATGAACCTTAGGCCAACTATCAAAAAGGATAAAGGTGAGCAATTAAATAAAAAGATCATGAAGCTTTATTTCAATGGTGGCAAGAAAAAGAAGATTAGAGCAATTGACTTTGTTGGGACCCTTGCTAAAATTGAAGGGATAACTGCAGAGGATATTGGAATTATTACAATACAAGACAATATTTCGTATGTTGATATCTTAAATGGTAAAGGCCCCCTAGTTCTTAAGGCTATGAAGAATACCACAATTAAAGGTAAGCTGTTAAAGGTTCATAAAGCATCCAAGTAAAAGGACGGGAGCAGAACCTTAAATTCCGGGCAATTAGCTCTTATAAAAAAAGGAGTGGCAGCAAGTGCCACTCCTTTAATAATGTGTTTACTCCACTTCATTAAGGGAAATTCCGAGGGCGTCTGCCACTCCTTTGCCATAGGCAGGATCAGCTTTAAGGCAATTCCCGATATGTCTGATTTTGATTTCCTTTGGAGCATCTCCCATAGCACGGGCGGTATTTTCAAATAGGGCTTTTTGCTGTTCAGGATTCATCAGTCTAAATAATTTACCTGGCTGAGTGTAGTAATCATTGTCATCTTCTCTAAAATCCCAATGGTCTGCGGCGCCATTTAAAGCAAGTGGGGGTTCCCTGAATTCCGGCTGTTCTTGCCATTTACCATAGCTATTAGGTTCATACCCTATAGTGCTGCCGGCATTGTTATTAACCCTCATTTGACCATCACGGTGATAGCTGTTAACTGGACAACGAGGTGCATTAACAGGTATCTGGTGATGGTTAACTCCTAATCTGTAGCGCTGAGCATCCCCATAGGAGAATAATCTCCCCTGGAGCATTTTATCAGGGGAAAAACCTATACCAGGAACAATGTTAACAGGGTTGAAGGCTGCCTGCTCAACCTCTGCAAAATAGTTTTCGGGATTATGATCGAGCTCAAGATAGCCAACCTCTATTAAGGGGAAGTCCTTCTTGTACCATACCTTTGTCAAATCAAAAGGATTGTAGGGCATATTGGCTGCCTGCTCGTCAGTCATTACCTGGATAAACATCTTCCACCGTGGGAAGTTACCAGACTCAATACTTTGGAACAAATCTCTTTGGTGACTTTCACGATCCTTGGCAATAATGGCTTCTGCTTCAGCGTCAGTCAAATTTTCGATCCCCTGCTGGCAAACAAGGTGAAACTTGACCCATACACGCTCATTATTGGCATTGATCATGCTGTAGGCATGGCTGCCAAAACCGTGCATGTGCCTGTAAGATTTTGAGATTCCCCGATCGCTCATGGTGATAGTGACCTGATGGAGTGCTTCCGGAAGGGAAGTCCAAAAGTCCCAGTTGTTTTTGGCACTTCTCATATTTGTATGGGGGTCACGCTTTACAGCATGATTTAGGTCAGGAAACTTTAGAGGATCACGAAGGAAAAACACGGGAGTATTGTTCCCGACCAGATCCCAGTTGCCCTCTTCTGTATAAAACTTTATAGCGAAGCCGCGGATATCACGCTCAGCATCTGCAGCACCACGCTCGCCGGCGACGGTTGAAAAACGAACAAACAGCTCAGTTTTCTTACCTATCTCGGAGAAGATCCTGGCCTTTGAATATTTTGTAATGTCATTTGTTACAGTAAAACTGCCATAGGCACCGGAGCCTTTGGCATGCATTCTTCTTTCGGGGATCACTTCCCTGTCAAAATGGGCAAGCTTTTCCAAAAACCATACATCCTGCAGCAGCATCGGGCCTCTTGAACCGGCAGTCATAGCATTTTGATTATCTGCGACTGGGGCTCCGGCAACAGTAGTCAGCCCTTTCTTATTTTCCTGAACCATGGTTGTACCTCCTTAGATTTGTTTTTTATCAAAAAGATCCTGGATAGGCACCTTTGGTGTCAGATATATAGATAAAGAGGACTGCTACATCCCCTTTAATAATTCATTCTTATTACTATTAGCTATTACACTCTGGCATACCTACAACTTAATTTAAGAGATGATGATTTACACATAGATGTATGGATGGAGCGGCATACACTACAAATGACAGGGGTAAGGAGGTCTGATTAATAAATCAGTTGAAAGGAAAAGGTCAGAGCTTTATATCCTCTAACGTGTTGCCAAAAAGGGTTTAAAGCTGATTCAACCCTTGACCACATTGTACCACCTACGACATTGACCTCAAAGACAATTTCAGCAGAACAAACCATAATATGGATATGATTTACTGAAATAGTAAGAATTTAACATTATTTAAATATATTCTTACTAAAGCTAGAGTAATGGCGGATTCCAACGTTTTTACAGGGAACTCTTTGGGGGCTATATAAGAACAATAGAGCTGGAAATGAAAAATTTAGAGGGAGATTTAACAGTTTTTTTATTTCTGAAGAGAATTGTTTTAAATAATATTAAATAATTGTATGCAAATAAACCACTTTATTTATTTGTAAAGAAACGTTAACATTAGCTAAAAGTCTTCAAGTAAGAAGGTGAGCCGAATTGAACTGGAGCGAGGCAATTTTAAGTATGATTGGTGGAGTAGGGTTATTGCTTTATGGTATGTCTTTACTTAAAGATAACCTTCAAAAAGTTGCAGGAAAAAAGCTACGTGAAATACTGCTATGGGTCACTAGAAATAAACTCATGGGTGTAGCTCTGGGAGCTTCAATTACGCTGCTTTTCCAAAGCAGTACAGCAACCATGGTCTTGCTGGTAGGGCTAACTAGTGCTGGAATAATTACCCTGATAGAAACCCTTCCTGTTATTTTAGGTGCTGACATTGGTAGTACCGTAACAGCACAACTCATAGCATTAAAGGCAACTGAATTGTCATTACCAATAATATGTGTTAGTGCCTTTGCGTTTGTTTTTTCGAAAACGGCTAGGATTAAACGTTTTTCTTTAATATTTTTAGGATTTGGTCTCCTTTTCCTAGGACTTAAACTAATGGCCGACACAATGTACCCGCTAAAGAATGATCCTTCGGTCAGTGCATTGCTGCTTAAGGTTAGCTCCTACCCGGCTTTAGATATATTGATTGCGGCGGTGTTTACCTTCCTTATAGCCAGCAGTGCTGCAACTATAGGAATTATAATGTTACTTGCTATGCAAAATCTTATTACCCTTGAAGCGGCCTTATATATGATATTAGGGGCCAATATTGGAACCGCCTTTACGGCGATACTATCAAGCTTAGGTTCATCAAAAGAAGCACAAAGGGTTGCACTGGCTCATTTACTGTTTAAGGTAACCGGAGTATTATTATTCTTGCCGTTTATTTCGCGCATAGGTAATATTATGCAGCTAATCACACAGTCAAGGGGTTTTCAGGTGGCCAACATCCACACATTTTTTAATATAATGATAGCAATACTATTTCTTCCTTTTACACGGCAGTTTGCTAAACTACTTGAATTCATAATTCCAAATAAAAATAATGCAGGGGTGGGTATGGTACCAAAATATTTAGATGAAACACTTTTATCAAGTCCTGAAATTGCAATTGGTATGGCAACAAAAGAAGCAGTAAGGATATCAGATTTTGTGTCAGATATGATTAAACCTATATATACGCTTTTTGAGTCTTACAATCAGGACCATGCTGATGCATTGAGGGAGAAAGAGGAGCAGGTTGACCTGCTGTCTAGAGCTACGAATAAATACCTAACCCAATTATTAAGGCAACAATTAGTAAAAGGTGATTTAAATAGAACCATGAGCTTAGTAAACATTGTTCGTGAATACGAATTTATAGGTGACATTGTGGAAAGGAACATCTTGAGTAAGGCAGAAAATTTGAATATAAGAAATCTTGAATTTTCTTCTTCTGGTAGAGAAGAGATTAGGACATTACACGGAAAAGTGGTGGAGCATTTACAAATTGTTAACACTGCTGTAGCTACTAATAGCAACACCCTGGTAGATAAGGCCAAGTTATCATATGAGGATATTGTTGATTTAGAATTCCGTTTGAGAATGAGCCACATAGCCCGTATGCGAAAGGGAACTCCAAAGACTGAGAATACCAGCTTCATCCATATGGATTTAATAAATTCCTATCTAAGAATAAGTGAGCATTTAAATCAAATTATCCTGCACATCAACCAGGACTCAACTAGCACCTGGCATAAGGAAGCAAATTTCTTGACTTATAAGCAAGGGCTAAGGTTTAGGTAAATGGCTAAGACCCTAACAATCCTGGTTAAAATGTAAAATTTTAACAAATACTTGATGCTTAGGTATATAAGTGGTAATCTATAATAAATTTATAATATAAGCAATAAATTAGGTGTCAAAAGGGGATATGTCATGAACAAAGGCGTCAAGACAGCAGTACTGGCATTCATTATTCTAGCCTTTTTAGCACTAGGAACCAAACCTTTATGGCTTGGGAATGGTCTAGAAACTGCTGAGGAAGTGTCAAAAATGGAAAGCATACAGGGAGAACCAGTTATAAAAGAGCTTCCAGAAGGCAATAAAGCTGGCATAAAATCCTTGGCTCAATTGCTTGATGACAGCTTTGCCACGGGTAAGCCGGTAATGGTTGTCTATACATACAATGCGGACTGTTGACCCAGCACCATGGAATATATTTCCGCCCACCGGTCGGTGGTGCAGCAAATTGAGAGGGAATATAGTGCTCAAGTGACCTTTGCTTGGATTGATGTTTCAATCTACCAGGAGACGGAAGCTGATCTTTTAATGAAAACGGCTAGAGAAATGAAGGTTCAAACTATTCCTGCCCTAGTACTGATGGATAATAAGGGTACATTGGTGCAGACCTGGTATGGAGAAGTGGATAAAGACGAGGTGAACAAAATTATCGAAAAGGTGTTGAAGTAATATGCCTTCTCTTGAAGCCCTCCTGGGTGGTTCTCTAATTATTTCCCTGCTGGCAGCCCTATCAGCCGGCTTGTTGAGCAGCCTTAGCCCATGTACTCTACCTACTGCGGTTATGGTGGTTGCCTATGTTGGGGGATATGATAATAGCTCCCGCTACCAGGGTTTTACCCTGTCACTGGCCTTTGTGCTGGGATTGTCTCTGACCTTGGCCACCGTGGGAGCAGTTGTTTCAGCTATAGGAGGTTTGTTTTTAGAAAACACGCTGGTGTGGTACTTGGCCGCACTTATAGCGGTGCTGATGGGTGCCAACCTGCTGGGCTTTATAAGCTGCCAAGTCTGGGGTTTAATCCCACCGGGATCAAAAAGGGCAGCGGTGTAGTGGGTGCTTTTTTGCTTGGAATTCCCTTTGCCATAATAGCTTCCCCTTGTACCGTCCCTATAACCGCAACAGTTTTGGCATATGCTGCTGCTAAAGGTAGTGCCTGGTACGGATTTTTACTTCTCTTTATCTTTGCAATGGGAAGAAGTATACCACTATTGGCTGCGGGAACATTTACATCAATTTTAAAGAATTATTCACGATTTGGTGTGTTAACTCGGTCAATACAAAAGATTAGTGGTTTAGCTCTGATTATTCTAGGCTTTTACCTTCTTTACACCATAGTTAACTAGTTTTGCTACTGGTAATAAAAAACAGGTTGCCCTAAGGGTAACCTGTTTTTATTTCCAGACAGTGATACAACATAATGGGGCAAATACCATTTTATGATCCATTTTGTATATATTAGTTAAAGTAAATAATTATTGTCTTTAGGTTATGTTAATATTTATATTGTCAGTAAATATTTGTTGTTTTACTTTTCTTGAAAGAAGTGATAAAAATTAATAAAGAACCTGAGCAATTATTAGATGAAATAAACAGGCTAAAGGATGAATTGTATCTGCTAATATCAAAAAATATTGATATTAAAGATCCCCAGTTTATAGAAGCAAGTACCAAACTAATGAAACTAATAAATGAGTATTATAAACATAAAAACAGAACTAATGTTCAAATATAGCATTAGTGAATCTCGGTTGTTAAATCAACAATAATCAGTAATAATAGATTAAAGTTGGTGAAAAACCCTATGTTTTTTAATAAATCACTTTTTATTAAGAGGTTAAGAAAGCTACGATTAGAAAGAAAATTAACTCAGGAAAAACTAGCTACTATGTTGAATGTTTCTAGGGGAGCGATTAGTCATTGGGAAGTAGGAGACCGTTCACCAAGTCTTGATATTATTAATGCTTTAGCTAAAAGCCTTAATTGTACACCAGCATATCTACTTGGTTTTACGGGGAAAAGGAACCCTTTAGATGAACACACACATACAGTAGACAATTTTTTTTTAATGTCTGATATACCTATGTACCTATCGAATTATGACTCGGAAGGTAACCCGAGGTTTATGGAAGTCAACAATGCTGTATTGCGTATTTTAGGGTATAGTAGGGAGGAATTTCTTAACCTGGACCCTAGGATGCTTTGTGAAAGAGTTTATTTAAGCAAGCTATCTAAAAATATTGATGTGGTGAACCAATGCAATAAGCTAATTGTAGGGTGGGTTCATGTCACTAAAGACGGTAAAAGATTACCCGTTGAATTAAATATTTATAAATTTTGCTTTGATGATAATGAAGCTTATTTAACTATAGCCTTATATCATTAGTGATGGCTCGCTGAAAAAACCCTCTGGAGAAGAGGGTTTTTTCACAGATAAGGGGTTGTTTGTTATATTACACCTAATTATTCACGAATTGGTGGATCTATAGAAATTATTGGATTCAGAAAAACCTGGTCTACCCCGGCATATCCAAAATTTCTTATGCCAATAAAGATAACACCATAGGGAGGAGTATCTGAGAAGGTTAATCGACTAACTGGAATAGTGAAAATAACCTGACGATACCTATAAAAGGGAATCTCAGTCATAGGAATTAAAGCTTCATAATTAATATCTGCTGAAAAGTTTAGATAAACAGAACCGCTAGTGTTTTCTGTAAATCTAGCCATATAAAAATTTAGTCTATAATCTCTGCTAGTATCTAAAGGAAGGGTATATTGAGCAATATAACTATCAGTGTAAAGGAAGCAATATTGTCTCCCTACAAAGGCTGCATCAGTATACAGCCTACCTGTGCCATACCAGGGATATAATGTTGGATTTTCAAAACCGCCATTTTCAATGGCCCCCCAGGGCGTCTGTCTTGCCATAATAGTATCTTTATGACTAAAGCTGTTGTTTATTTTACCTTCTATGAGAAGGGGATGGTTAGCAATATCTGACATTACTGTACCTCCTTACTACATCAATTAGGAAGTGGCTTATCACTTAAACACATTAAAACATTGGAACTTTATTCCATATTAATATTATGCTGAAAAGGTATTTTTGGTTCATATGAAAGAATTAAACCCGCAATAAAAGGAATGAGTCCCCGGTATAAAGAATTCTTACAAGAAGCCGCTCGCTCGGCCTGAGCAAATTTGCTTAGCTTAATATGGAGGGATAATTAATAGTGGCCTATTTATACTTAATGCTTGCAATTGTAAGCGAACTTATTGGGACTTCTCTACTTAAAGCATCGGAGGGGTTTTCTAAGTTGTTTCCTACGCTGGGGTTGCTGGTAAGCTTTACTGTAGCTTTCTTCTTTTTGTCTTTATCACTTAAGACAATACCATTAAACATGGCATATGCCATCTGGTCAGGTTTAGGGACAGTAGCCACTGTCATCATTTCTATTTTAATTTGGAAGGAAAAGGTCAATTTTGCCAGCATCACAGGAATTACCTTAATTATAGTGGGAGTCATAGTATTAAACCTTTATGGGCCGGGACATGGGGAGTCCGCTACTAAGGAAAATTCGGTTCATAATAGCAACGAAAGCTCTTTTCAAACAAACAATTAATCAAGAGAAGTATAGGCAATGGTGTATGCTACTGGATAAAATATAACAAAGGTATCTAAAGAGAAAATATTTGCTGCGGTAGGGTACAAATGGGATAATATAAGCGAAACGGTTAGTGAAGGAATGAATCAGATAGTTTTTTAAAGAATGGAAAGGTAGTTTGTTATTTGTATGGTTATCCGGAAAACAACGGATATGGTATTAGTTTTAGAAGTAAAGACCATAATCAAGAGTTCGCGGTTTTAAATATAAAGGACAACTTAAACTTTCAGATCACAAGAACTGATGGGGTAGTATATTTGAACAAATAAATTCCATTGACTTGACCAAAGGTAAAGAATCGCCTGGGATATAAAACAGGCGATTCTTTTATTAATCTATCCCTTACAAGAAAAAAATGTAATTGTAATGCTGGTTTAACAATGGTCTAGTATTATATGGGTAAATAAAACAATGCTTTGCTGTGAGGGTATGAGAATATGAGAAAACCCTGTGTACAGTGATAAAAGTATACCCTTGGTAGTAAGGGCACTTTTAACTGTGCATGAGGGTTTTTGTCATTTTTTGACGTAAGGAGACTAGCATGACAGTCAATGGAGACCTTTTTGAAGCTTACCTTTTTGATCTTGACGGCACAGTTTTTATTGGCGATAGCTTACTTCCCCATGTGCAGTCGACTATAGAGTATCTGCGGCGAATAGGCAAGGACATAGCATTTTTGACAAACACTTCGGTTCAAACTCGGCGGGATTGTCAAAGGCGGTTAGAAAGATTTGGGCTGACGGTGCCGCTAAATGAAATAATTACGTCCGCCTATATGTCAGGACTCTATTTCAGTGAATGTTACCCCGATGCCACAGTTATGCTGGTGGGAGAAAAGGCACTGGCCGATGAGTTGGAGGGATTTGATATAAGGACCACCCACAATCCAAAATTAGCAACCCACCTCCTGGTGGGGTTAGATCGGGGTTTTAATTATGAGAAGCTCCATCGGGGTGTTCAGGCCTTACGCCAGGGGGCCATGCTTGTGGCAACTAACCCCGATCCCAATTGTCCAGTTCAGGATGATGTAATACCAGACACCTGGGCCCTGGTAAAAGCCCTTGAGGTGGCAAGCTCCGTTAAGACCCACGCTGTCATTGGAAAACCATCTAGGTATTACGCACAAAAAGCCTTAGACATAATTGGCAGACCGAGGGAAAGGTGCTTGATGGTCGGTGATCGGTTAGAAACAGATATTTTACTGGGTTTAGAGAGTGGAATAAAGACCGCCCTGGTATTAACTGGGGTTAGTAATTATGATGACGTAAAACAAAAGGCTATTTTTCCCGATTACATACTATACAACATGGGTGAATTAATCGGTAAGGGAGGTGTATTCAGAAATGCAAAACTGGTTTAACTGCCTGGGGCAAAGCCGGGTCATTGCTGCTGTTCGCAATGCCGGGGATATCCAGCAGGCCTGTAAGAGTAAAGTGCCGATTGTATTTCTGCTGACCGGCGATCTGCTCACCATAAACCAATATGTTGAAAGGATCAGAGGCTGTGGAAAGGGAGTCTTTTTACATACCGATTTTATTGCCGGTTTAAGCAACGATCCTGCTGGAATTAAATACTTAGCCCAGCAAGTAAGACCCAACGGAATAATTTCTACCAAAGGGCATCTTGTAAAAGCAGCTAAAAATGAGGGCCTTCTTACAGTGCAGCGATTATTCCTTATTGACACCAATGCCATGGAGCAGGGTGTAAATAATTTGAGACAGATCAATCCCGATGTAGTTGAAGTAATGCCAGGCCTAATCCCCAGAGCCATTTCTGAACTAAAGGAACAACTTCCTATACCCATTATCGCTGGAGGCTTAATTAAAAACAAAGCAGAAATAGAGGTTGCCCTTAGGGCAGGTGCCTGCGCTGTATCAATGTGTGACCAAAACCTATGGAATTATCAATGACGAATTTAAGGAGGAGGAGATTTTTTGGCCAAGGTAGAGCTGCAGCAGGTTTCTAAACTATATGGGCAGCAGCAAGTGGTCTATGATATCAATGCAGAAATACAAGACGGGGAATTCTACGTGCTGCTTGGTCCCTCGGGTTGTGGCAAATCAACCACCCTTAGAATGATAGCAGGATTGGAAACAATTAGTTCAGGTTTAGTGCTTATTTCCGGACAGCCCATGAACCATGTTCCCCCAAGCAAGCGCAGCATCTCCATGGTATTCCAAAACTACGCCCTATATCCCCATTTAACGGTAGAGGAAAATATCCTTTTTGGGCTGCAGGTTCGTAGGATTGCAAAGCCTGAGTGCCAAAGGAGACTTACCAAGGCGGTGGAAATGCTGGGCATTGGAGAACTCCTTAAGCGTAAGCCCCGCCAATTGTCCGGTGGACAGAGGCAAAGGGTTGCCCTGGGAAGGGCCATTGTAAGTCAGCATCCCATTTGCCTCATGGACGAGCCCCTTTCCAATCTTGATGCTCAATTGAGGGGACAAATGAGAACAGAGCTAAAAAAACTACAGCAGGACCTTGGCATCACCATGATTTATGTAACCCACGACCAGGTTGAGGCTATGACCATGGGAGACAGGATGTTGATTCTAAAGGAGGGTAGAGTTCAGCAAATAGGCAGACCCCTGGATGTTTACAACCGGCCTGAAAATCTCTTTGTAGCTGAGTTTATTGGTTCTCCCACCATCAATACTGCATCGGGGGTATGGGAGAGGCGAGGCAATCAATGGGGTGTTAGGCTGAAAAACGGGATTCAGAGCCTCTTTTTGCCAGTGGACCAAAGGAACATTGCCCCTAATACCCCCTTGGTTTTAGGGATCAGGCCGGAGTTTCTGGAAAGGTATAGCCCGGATAATTCAGTCTCGGATTTACAGTGTTTTACAGTTAGCGTGGAGGAAACAGAACTCCTTGGTTCAGAAACTCTGGTGGGCTTTAACCTGGCCGGGCAAAGATGGCGGGCTAAATGGATGGGCCAGTGGCAGTTTAAGGTGGGAGATTCCCTTGAGATAGGTTTCCGTTTCGAAAATATACTGCTCTTTGAGCAGAGTACGGGTAAATTAATTACCGTTAATGAAAGGACAATGATGAAGGAGGAAAAGTTATGCGGTTAGTATTAAAGCTTGTTAGCCTGTGCCTAATCTCTATGCTTATTTTTACAGGCTGCTCCAATGGAGGCGACTCTGCCGGAAATGCAGCTAAAGGGGATGAAGAAAAGCAGGTAGAACTTACATTTTATTACCCCATAGCCGTTGGTGGTCCTTTAACCAAGGTAATTGAAGGGATGGCCAGCGAGTTTACTAAAGAAAACCCCAATATTACTGTGAAACCAGTTTATACAGGCAGCTATGCCGATACCAATGTAAAGGTACAGGCTGGAGTACAGAGTAACAATCCACCGGATGTGGCTGTGCTCCTATCCACGGAACTTTATACCATGCTGGATATGGATGCCATTATACCCCTGGATGATCTTATTGCTAAGGATGGAGGCAGAGAATATATCAACGACTTTTATCCGGCCTTTATGATGAATTCCCAAACCGGGGGCAAGACCTGGAGTATACCCTTCCAGCGCAGTACCATCGTTTTATACTATAACAAGGATGCTTTCCGGGAGGTTGGCCTAGATCCTGAACAGCCGCCCAAAAACTGGGATGAATTGGTTGAGTACTCAAAGAAGCTCACTAAGGCTGGCCGTTATGGTGTTGAAATCCCCACCACCGGCTACCAATACTGGATCTTCCAAGCCTTCGCCTTACAAAACGGTAAAAACCTAATGTCCAATGATGGCAAGAAGGTATTCTTTGATACACCAGAAAACATTGAGGCCCTGGAGTTATGGGTGGATTTGGCCCAAAAGCATAAATCCATGCCTGAAGGTGTACTTGAGTGGGCTACTGTTCCTTCAGATTTCCTGGAGGGTAAAACTGCCATGATGTATCACACCACCGGCAATTTGACCAACGTTAAGAATAATGCCAAGTTTGATTTTGGAGTGGCCTTCCTGCCTGCCAAGAAAAATTATGCCAGCCCCACTGGCGGCGGCAACTTCTATGTATTTAAAGGAATCTCCGAAGATAAACAGGAAGCTGCCTGGAAGTTTATCCGGTGGATGACCGAGCCGGAAAGGGCTGCCCAGTGGAGTATTGATACAGGCTATGTTGCTACCCGCAAGTCTGCCTATGAAACTGACCTCATGAAAGGGTACGTTGCTGACTTCCCCTACGCAGCGGTTGCCCGGGATCAGTTAGAATATGCATCTGCAGAACTTTCCACCCACCACAATGGTAAAATCTACAAGACTATCGGTGACAACATTCAGGCTGCCATAACCGGTACAGCGCAGCCGGCGGAGGCTCTGAAAAAAGCCCAGGAGGAAGCCGACAAGGTGCTGGCCCCCTTTAACAAGTAAACAATGTTAGGAAGCGAAAAATGAATAAGGGAAAATTCCTTGAGCAGTTCAAAGTGAATATATATGCCTGGTTATTCCTCCTTCCCTCGTTCATATTTCTCCTGCTGTTCACCTTTTATCCCGTGATGCAAACCTTTTACCTTAGCTTTTTTCAGGCGGGTCTGGGAACCCCGGACCCCCTCTTCACCGGGATAAACAACTATAGGGAAATGATGGACGACCATGTCTTACAGAAAGTATTGACTAATAACCTTTGGTTTGCCCTGGGCACAGTACCAACAAGCATGGCCTTAGCCATAATAATGGCCCTCTTTGCCAATAAGTCAATCCGGGAGAAAAGCTTTTTGCGCACAGCTTTCTTTTATCCCACCATCATTCCCATGATTGCAGTGGCCAATATATGGCTGTTTATTTACACGCCGGAATACGGATTAATGAGCCGGCTGCTCAAGTGTTTTGGCATGCAGGGCTTAAACTGGCTGGGAAGTCAGGAGCTTGTCATGTGGGCCATGATTGTCATGATTATATGGAAAGAGGCCGGGTATTTTATGATTTTTTATCTAGCCGGTCTGCAAAGTATTTCCCAGGAGCTCTATGAATCGGCAGAGCTTGACGGTGCTTCCCGGTGGACTGTATTCTGGAAAATTACTTTCCCGCTGTTGATGCCTACAACCTTATTTGTCATGATCATTGCTGTGACCAATTCCTTCAAGCTGGTGGATCACCTATTTATAATGACCAGAGGTGGTCCGGAAAACGCCAGTAATCTATTATTGTACTACATATATGAAACGGCCTTTACCTTCTGGGATAAGGGTATGGCCTCAACCTTGACTATTTTGTTAATATTTATACTTCTGGTTTTGGCAGCAGTACAGTTCTTCAGTCTGGATAAAAAAATACACTACAACTAGGAGGGGAATCATGCTGGGTAATATAAGCCGCGGGGGCATCTTGGCCCTGGGAATCCTTTGGCTGATTCCCCTTGTTTGGGCCGTATGGTCAGCCTTTCAGACCCGTGAGAGTGTTTTGTCGGCCAAGCTAAGTTTTAGCTATACTCTAGCCAATTTCAGCAAGGTATGGGATTCAGCTCCCTTTGCAACATATTATCTAAACACCTTTATTCTGGTTTTGGGAATTCTCGCAGTACAGCTTGTGACCACCACCCTGGCAGCCTATGCCTTTGCCAGGATGGAGTTTATAGGCAAGGATGTTATCTTTATGCTGTTTCTTGTACAGATAATGGTGCCTGCTGACATCTTGATTTTTCCCAATTACAATGTATTAAGTGATCTTTCACTGCTTGATACAAAGCTGGGCATAATGATGCCCTACTTTGCCTCTGCCTTTGGAATATTTCTTCTTAGGCAAACCTTTAAGACAGTACCCTACGAATTGGAGGAAGCCGCTAAAATGGAGGGCTGCAGTTGGTGGCAGACCCTATGGAAAATTTACATCCCCTTGGCCCGCCCAACATATATTGCCTTTGGGCTAGTTTCCGTTAGTTATCACTGGAATAATTTCCTATGGCCCCTGATTGTTACCAATTCAGTGGAAAACCGTCCATTGACAGTGGGGTTGGCTATTTTTGCCCAATCCTTTGAAACGGGAGCCCAATGGATAGAGGTTTCGGCAGCAACCCTTATGGTTGTTTTCCCTTTATTACTTGCCTTTCTTCTCTTTCAGCGTCAATTTATGAATAGTTTTATGCATTCTGGTATTAAGTAGGTGTGAAGCTTATGAATAACAGAGACTTTTCCATTTCCTCATATGCTCTCTATGAGCAGCCCCTTCAAGCTGCACTTCCATCTTTAATCAGGGAGGGGTGGAGGTCCATAGAAATTTTATTGGAACAGCGGCATCGGGAACTATTAAACTGGCCTGACAAAAGAATAATAGCCTTAAGGGAATTTGGGTTGTCAGAAGGGATTAATTGGACGTTGCATGCCCCCATAGAACAAATTAACCCCATCAGTAATTCCCCGGCAGTTCAAAAGGAGACACTAAAAGTACTACTTCAAAGCCTGGATATTGCCGAGCAGATATCTTGCAAATATATGGTTTTGCATCCTGGTGAGGTGGAAGGTGATACTTCAAAGGATTTTTTCGAAGGGAGGACAAGACTTGTCTGCTTTTTGCAGGAGCTTTTAGATAGGAGCAAGGGCAATAAAACCATTATAGCCCTAGAAAATGTTCCTCCTTACCCTAACCTATTTGGCTGGCAGGTTGATGAGCTGCTGTATGCATTGGAACAAATTAAATCTTCCAGGCTGGGACTAGTATTTGATTTCGGCCATGCCCACATGGTTAACTTCAGTTATTGCTTCGAGGTTTTTGAAAGGATACTTCCTGAACTGGTGGGGGTTCATGTTTCGGATAATAATGGTGAAAGGGATGAGCACAATCCTGTGGGTGCGGGCAGTGTACCCTATAAACAAATAATAGCAGCACTGAAAAGGGCTAGTTTTACAGGCAATATTGTGCTGGAAACCCGCAGTATAGAAGAAAGCCGTGCAAGTTTGGAAAACCTGCAAGGCCTGTATGGCAGCACTTAAAGTGCTTTTATATAGATAACCCTCCCCATTATTCAGCTTCGCCTATGGCGGGGCATTTTTTTTTAGGCAATTTACATGGAAGTCCCTTGATGTCAATTTAAAAAAATTGCACCCTAGGGGGTGCAAAGAGACTTTACATTAGAATATTGTATCGGATACCCTTTGCAGCATGTCTAAGCCTTTGATTTCCCTTTCAAACATGGGAACCTTAAGCATTTGTGCCGATGGAAAACTATCCTTTATTTCATTAAGGTATTTCTCTTGCATTTCCCTTCTTTTTCTAAAGAAAGGTGTTATAGCCTGTTCCTCAGGAATTATTAAGTTTGCCACAACCAATTGGGTCTTAATTCCCACGGTACCCAATTCCTCAGAAGCCCTGTAGGCTTCTATAATAGGGGTTTTTTCCGGGTACATGACAAAGGCAAAGGTGGTGGAATTTTCGTCCTTCATCATTTGTATTACCTTGTCAAACTGCTCCTTTTGCCTTTTGTCAGCCTCACTAATTTCTGTAGTTAAGCCGGCCTTTAGCTGGATCTGTTTGCTCCAGTCCATAGGCAATTCCAAAAGCCGTAAGGTATGCCCGGTGGGTGCCGTATCAAAGACAATTACCTCATAGTCCTCTAGGCTGGCGTATTCTATAAATTTTTGAAATGAAGCCATTTCTTCGGTGCAGGGGGAATTCAATTCTTCCTCCATTGTCCTAACGGTGTTCTCATCGAAATTTATTCTGGCATCTTCCAATACCTTATTTTTATATTCTTCCGTTGCCTTTTTCTGCTCTATCTTTACTGCATATAAATTTTCTAGCCCATCAATTTTAGTGATTTCCTCGGTTACTGGTCTATCCAGGACATTGCCAATATGAGCAGCGGGATCTGTGGTCATAAGAAGGGTTTTAAAGCCCCTTTTAGCTGTCTGGATGGCAGTAATGCAGGCTAATGAGGTCTTGCCGACACCACCCTTGCCTGAATAAAAGATATTTTTTCTTTGTCCCTTGTTGGGATAAATTAGTTTGCCGATAGTATTAATTTTGATCACTTCCTGAAAATAATTTACTGGCAGATCTTCTAAACATATCAATTCCCTTAAGCTCAGAATCAAATAACTTCATTGTTTTGATTGGCAAGCCTTTAAAGGCAGCCCTTGCTTTGCCCAGATAGCCCTGCTGCATGTCATACCTTGATTTAAAGAAGGGGTTGACCGCTTCTTCCTCGGGGATAAAACCATTAACAATTATTGTCGATGTCTCGATTCCAATTTGCCTAAGTTCCTTTGATGATCTGATGGTCTCATCCAGGGAGGTTTGCTCAGGCTGCATGACAAATATAAAGTCTGTTTGGCTAGTGTCCTTTAATTTTGCCACCGCCTCATCATACTTTTTCTTGCTGTCTTGAATGAGGGCCACTGGACCCATACAGGTTTGCCCACTACCCTTAGAGCTTTCCTCAATATGTTTACTCCAATCAACGGGCAGTTCCAACAGCCTTATGGTATGACCAGTTGGGGCAGTGTCAAAGATGATAATATCAAATTCATCCTTATCCATAAAATCAATAAACTTATCAAAGGAGGCCATTTCCTCGGTACAGGGACCGCTTAATTGTTCATCAGCAATCCCGATCATTTCTTCATCAAATAAATCCCTTAGCGGAGCTAAAGACTTCTCCTTATATTCGGCGGTGGCCTTGTCCGGATCAATCTCCATGGCAAACAGGCCATCTATCCCGGTTATTTTTGTAACCTGATGTCCAATTTCTTGCTCAAAAACATCCGATAGATTAGCGGCGGGATCTGTTGTCACAATAAGTGTTTTTTTACCTTGATCAGCATAATAAACACCTGTTGTGGATGCCATAGAAGTTTTTCCTACACCACCTTTACCTGAAAAGAATATATATTTTGTTTTCATTAAATTCATCTCCTAGCTTTTCTGGATTATCTTTTCCATCTCATCTAGAGTGGGATAGCCACCTGTCTTAATTACCTCACCGTTGAATGTTGCGATTGGAAGTACGTCTTTACCCTGCTCTTTTACTAATTTATAAACGCTATCATTTTCCTTGAACTTTGAAGGCTGCTGAGTCATCATATAGCGCTCAATTTCTAAACCAGTATATTTCTTTTTAAGAGTATCTATATTTTCAACCAGTTTGACCAGTTTCTCATCCACACTCGGGCCACAAATGCCGGTGGGGCAACACATGGGTGGCTCGTAAAATTCAATTTTCATAAAATAGCACCTCCAATTTTGTTTGTTTTTTACTAGCCCGGATTTTTATTTTGCCCCTTATCAAATTGTATAATTCGGGTAAGAGGTTCCGCAAATTAATTATATTACAATATTATAATATAAATCAAGGACAATTTTAATGTGCTTTAAGCAAAAAGATTCCTTGGCAGTGAAGCAAAGCAAGTTGCTAAAAATTAGGTTATAATATATATATAAATAGAATAATTGTTCAAGGGAATTTAAAATGATTGGAGAATATTTAAAACAATTTAGTTAATATGATTCTTCATTGCCTAGAGAAAGGGGAGCCAGCATGGATTTGCTTAAACAGCCTGGTGTTGTTCTCTGCGAATTTAAGAAAGGTGAATATATTATAAGGCAAGGGGAAGAAATTCAGTATTTGTACTATTTAATGAGCGGCACTTGTCATCGGTCAACCATTACGGAAAAAGGTGATGAAATTGTCTTTGGTGTTAAAAAATCATCGGAAAATTTTGTCCAATCTACCCTGGGTGTTTTGATTATCTATAGCAATGGTATTAGTTCGAACAATTTTATTGCAGATACCACTTGCAAATGCTATAGAATACCTAAGAAAAATTTTCTTCATTATATAAAAGACAAGCCAGAACTTTTAAATCAATTAATAACATTAGCCATGTATGAGTTAAGGGAACTTGCTGGTTCCTTTCAAGCCAGACAGGAGGGGAAGGTGGCAAACCGCCTTTGTGAGCAGTTGTTGAAGAATGCGCAACTTAGACAGGGCAAACTTATAGTAAATAAGGACTACAGCAATTACACAACAATAGGCCGCTTTTTAGGTATCCATAAGGTAACTGTGGCCAAGATATTAAAAGCCCTCAAAGAGGAAGGCATTATTGATAAAGACAAGCAAGGTATTATAATTCTTAATGAAAAACTATTAACAAGTTATGCCAGGGCAGAAAAAACTATAGACTATTAGCTAAAAGCTATGGGTTATTAACCTGTAGCTTTTTTATTTTCCTTGTCCGGTATAGTACCAAAATAATGTCATCTAAATATCAAAAACTTACTGAAGTGTTAGTCTATGTTATCTTTTATTTAATGATAAAGCTGATATTATAACCTTGTAAAAAAACACACAAAATGCAAATGAAAAGGGGGAGATTTATTAGGCTTATATGTAGTTAAAGTTATAAAAATAGTGGTTTTTCGGTTATTTCCACCTTAGTTGAAGAGGAGTGAATTAATTAGTGAATAAAACCATTAGTGCAAGCGTTGCACAAACAGCACCACCAAATAATACTTTATATTATATTCACTGTGTAATCGGTCTTTTATTTATGTTCGGCTTTGGTTCCCTGGCGCCCTTTGAGCCTATTACACCAGTTGGTATGCAGGTTCTTGGTGTGTTTATTGGTTTGATTTACTTATGGTCGTTTGTTTCTATACTATGGCCCAGTTTGCTAGGTATTGTTGCTTTAAGTATAACTGAATATGCCAGTTTAAAAGAAGTGCTAATGTCATCCTTTGGAGACACTGTTCCTGTACTGGTGCTTTTTGCAATGATTCTATTTGGTGCAATACAACATGCAGGTGTTACTCAATACATTAGCAGATGGTTTTTGACAAGAAAAATGATTAACGGTCGTCCGGTAATATTTAGTTTTATTTTTATCTATACTGCTTATGTATTAGCTGCTCTGTCAGCAAACATTCTACCTGCTTTGCTATTAATGTGGTCTATTCTTTACAATGTGTTAAAGGACGTAGGATATAAAAAAGGAGATAAGTACACAGCCATAATGGTGGTTGGTACTATGTTTGGGGCTATCTCTGGCCAAGCGGCAAAACCATTTACCGGCTCAGCCTTAATGATAGTTGGTTCCTTTGAAAAGGTAACAAAAACCCAGTTGGATTACCTGCCTTACATGGTCTTTGGCTTTGTTATGTGTTCTCTAGGTATTGTAATTTACAGCCTGTTAATCAAGTTTGTTTTTAGACCTGATATGAGTAAAATTGCTAATATTAATACCGAACGATTCGAACAGGACAAGCTGCCTCCAATGACTCTGCAGCAAAAAATCTTGTTTGGATGTTTATTTGGCTACCTGATTTTAATTTTATTACCAAGTATTTTACCAAAAACAATTGGGGTTATTGCTTTCATAGATAAAATCGGTCCAGTGGGAGTAGTACTTTTCTTCATTGTAGGACTGTGCTCAATTAAAGTGGATAATAAACCAGTTATTGATTTCAAGGAGATTATTGGTCGTTATGTTACCTGGGATGTTTACTTTTTGGTATGTATGGCTATGGTTATCTCCGGGGCGTTAACTGGAGAGGGGACCGGCATTAAAGAGTTTACTATCCAAGCGTTAAACCCCTTATTGGGGGATCGCTCTCCTATAGTTTTTGCTACAATCCTGCTATTGTTCTCAATGACTATTACAAATATTGCCAACAACGGTGTCATGGGTGTACTCCTAATGCCCATTATTTATACCTTTGCTTCACAAAATGGCGCCAATCCCGTGGCAATTACTACAGCGGTAATTTTTGCCTTGCATATGGCCATTTTGACACCGGCAGCCTCTCCCTATGCAGCTATTTTGATTGGCAATAAAGAATGGGTGGATCCAAAGGACGTATTAAAGTATGGCGGCATCATTGTAATTAGTTCCTTCTTTTTATATTTATTAATCGGTATGCCTTTAGCAAACCTGATCTACTAGCTAACTAACTATAAAATTAAGGAGGATGGAGATGACTGTAAAATTTAAGCAGTTTGACCACATGATTACCCAGCAGTACCAGGCGGAGCAAGCATTTTTGGCAGAATATCAAAAGGGTGACCATACTTTTGAGAACCCCTATGTAAAACTAAATCCCTACCTAATTGCTCCTTTAACAGCTTTGCTAATGTTTAAAACAGCGGAACCGACCACAGTTTCCATAGTTGTTAAAGGAAAGGAAGAGGCCGGGGATATTAGCTTCAGCTTTGCTGAAGCAACCGAACATATGATTCCCATCTATGGGCTTTATCCAGGTTGGATTAATAGGATCGAACTGGTCTTAGGTAATGGGGAGAGTAGGGTTGTTACTATTCAAACAGAGCAAGCACCAGATAAAGTAAAGCTTCCTACTCAACTCACAACCACTGCCGAATATTTCCAGGATAACATTATGTTTGTTACTCCAACCTCAGATGCATTTACTGCAGGCTATGATTATCGTGGAGATGTCCGCTGGTACGGTACACTAAACTTTGCCTTTGATTTAAAGAGAGTAAAGAATGGTCGTTTGCTCATTGGCACACATCGTTTACTAATGCCTCCTTACCATACAACCGGCATCTATGAAATGGGCATCATCGGAAAGATCTATAAAGAATATCGTTTGCCAGGTGGGTACCATCATGACCAATTTGAAATGGAAGATGGCAACCTGTTAATCCTAACCCAGGATCTGCCCAGGGGTACAGTGGAGGATATGCTGGTACTTGTTGATCGCCAAACCGGGCAGATATTAAAGACTTGGGATTATCAAAAGGTTCTGCCTACAAATGTAGGCGGCTCCGGCAGTCAGGACGGTCATGACTGGTTCCACAACAACGCTGTTTGGTATGATAAAAGGACCAACTCCTTAACACTATCTGGACGACATCAGGATGCCATTATCAACCTGGACTATGAAACCGGAGCCTTGAATTGGATTATTGGAGACCCGGAAGGCTGGCCCCAGGAATTAGTGGATAAATACTTCTTTAAGCCGGTGGGTGAGGGTGATTTTGATTGGCAGTATGAACAGCACGCCTGTGTTGTATTGCCGGACGGTGACATTATGGCCTTCGACAATGGTCACTGGAGGGCTAAGGTTAAAGAAAAATACTTGCCCGCAAAGGATAATTTCTCCCGGGGAGTAAGATATAGAATTGATACAGGTAAAATGGAAATTCAACAAGTATGGCAGTATGGCAAGGAAAGGGGAGCAGAGTTCTTTTCCACATACATCTGCAATGTGGAGTATTATGGGGAAGGCCATTACCTGGTACACTCTGGTGGCATAGGAACGTTCGAGGGTGAGACCTGCAATAAGCCCCCGGTACAATTTAGGGGTGAAGATGAGAAAAAGGTAGTGCTAAATTCCATCACAGTGGAATTAAGAGATAATGTATTAATGTATGAAATGCATCTGCCGGCCAACTTCTATCGAGCAGAAAAATTAAAACTATATTGTGCCGAGGATGTATTAAGTCTGGGAAAAGGTGAGTTATTAGGTACTTTAGGTGTTACCGAGGAGTTCACAACTATTCCCCCTGCAGAGGCAGGTGGGATGGTTCCAGAACAGTATAATGTCAAGCTGGGTCAAGAAGAAGATAGGCTAATACTCAAAGCAACCTTTGAGAAGGGCCAGATGGTCTTGCTGCAGTTGGAAGGAGAAACAACCCACAGTTATTTTATACCTACAACTAAACGACCATTCCTAGCCATGTGCGTGGGCACCTTCCAGGAAAGTGATGAGCGGGCTGTTGAATTCCCCATTAGTAAAGAAAAGCTAGTCGGTGAATTTAAAATTTCTTTAATCATCGATGATAAGAAATATGAAACAGGGGTAACTGTTAATCTCTAAAAAATTATATTTAGTAAGGAAAGGCACTAAGGAGAGATTTATCTTTAGTGCCTTTCTGAGATCTTTTTTAAGATTAGAGACTAAAGTTGATAAGTGTTAGTGTATGTTATCACGATTACTTTATCTTTTTGATAAAATTAGTATAAGAATTTACTTTGTTTTACAGTGGGAAATTGTGGAGGCGATGAAATGGCTCAATATGATGTGGCAATTATAGGTGCTGGTCCCGCTGGAATGACAGCGGCCATTTATGCAGCAAGGGCAAATTTGAAGGTGCTGCTTCTAGACAAGCTGGCCCCAGGGGGTCAGATTGTCAATACCTTTGAAATTCAAAACTATACCGGCATGGGAACAATTAACGGTGCGGAGCTAGCAATTAAAATGTTTGAGCATACCCTGGAGCTTGGTGTTAACTTTGATTATGGGACAGTAACTTCCATTAGAGCAGAAGGCAACCTTAAAGAACTAATTTGTGAAGAGGGGCTGTCCTTTACAGCAAAGGCTGTCATTATCGCAACCGGAACAAAGCCAAGAATGCTCGGGGTGCCTGGAGAAATAAATTTTGCCGGAACTAGTATTAGCTGGTGTGCCATTTGTGACGGTCCCCATTATAGGGGTAAAAAGGTAATCGTTATTGGTGGGGGTAACTCAGCCGTTGAGGAGGCTATCTATTTAGCAGGTCTGGCTCAAGAGGTCACCGTTGTTACTTTATTTAATTTAACTGCTGATCCGTCGGCCTGTGATAAGCTAAAGGCATTGGCAAATGTTAGAGTCTACGAGTATTACGATATATTGGAGTTTCTGGGCTCGGATAAATTTGAAGGATTAAAGGCAAGATCCACAAAAACCCCAGGGGAGATTACTATTTTTGCAGATGGGGCCTTTGAATACATTGGATTAAAACCAACAGCAGAAGCCTTTAAGGAATTGGGAATCTTAAATGACTATGGCTACATTGAAACTGATGCCTATATGGCAACTAGTGTGCCAGGTATTTACGGGGCGGGTGATATTATTAGCAAGCACTTGAGACAGGTCATAACTGCTTGCAGTGATGGAGCCATAGCTGCCCAGTCGGTTGCAAAATATATTGAAAAACTAAACTAAAAAGGATGGTCCTAACATGGCTGTTACAGTTAAAGAGATAAGTGGGGCAGAATTAGAACAGTTGATCAGCGGAGGAAGGCTGTTAGTGGATTTTTATTCAAAGACCTGCGGACCTTGCAAAATGCTAAGCTTCGTATTAAAGGATGTGGCCAAAGATATTGAAGGTGTAGAAATCGTGATGCTGGATTATGATGCAAACAAAGAAGCTGTAGAAAAGTACGGAGTAGAAGGCTATCCAACGATGATTGTTTTTGATAAGGGACAAGAGCTAACTAGGGTTAAAGGTTTGCAACAGAAACCCAAAATTATCCAAATGATTAATGGTGGGTAAATTTTGGCTAAATTTAATTGAGGCATTATGACAAGCGCTGGCAACCCTGCCAGCGCATTTCTACAGGACCTTGCAAAAAAACCGCTAAATGTGTAGCTTAGGCTACTGACGGAGAAAGCAATAATTATTAAAATAATTACAAAGCAAGAAAATATGATAGTAAAAGAATAATATTTAAATTTTATATATACGGAGGACAAAAAATGAAGGAGATAATTCAATTAAGGCAAGAGATAGCCAAAATGCGTTTAATGGACTTGACCGAGGAACATGGCTATGATTCATCCCGGGTTAAAAATTACCGGCGAAAAATCCGGGAGCTAAAAATGATAAATGGAGATTTAGAATTCGATAAATCCCCGGTACAACCAAAAAGAGTAACTGCTGCCAACAAGTTAGGGGTCTATCGAAGGATTGTTACTTACTAGCTTAGCTTAATGGATAATAACCAAGGCAGTAATTGGAACCTGAGCTGAGATGATATATAAAATTCATCTCAGTTTTTTTGTGTATCAGAAAGATGGCTAAAGGCTTGTTCGGAAGCCAAGTTTTCTTTGCCTGGGGGCTAGGTTTGTTCTGTGGTCTGGACTCTTAAAAATTCTTGTGCCCACGTAGTGCAAACTACCGCTCCCGGTTATAGGACTATGTTAATCTTATAACAAGAATACAGTGAAAACTTTCTCAAAGTACAGAAAGGGTGTTTATCATGACAAAGGTCATTACCGAATTGAATTTTCCAACGGATATTTACTACTTCCATGAACACACCTGGGCAAGGGTTGAGGGAGATGTGGTTAGGGTTGGTATCTCGGATTTTGCCCAGGATAGTTTAGGGGATATTATCTTTGTAGAATTACCCAATGAGGGTGAATCCTTTGATAAAAACGATGAATTTGGCCAGGCCGAATCTGCAAAAACCGTATCTGCCCTTTATATGCCCCTTGGGGGAAAAATTCTTGAGGTGAATGGTGATTTAGAAGAAAATCCACAAAATGTAAACCAGGACCCCTACGGAAGGGGTTGGATGATAGTGGTTAAGCCAAGCGATCCTGAGGAAATAAAGGGATTGCTTTCAAGGGACGATTACCTCAGGCAGATTCAATAATGTTGTCTAAACAGCTTTATCATAGGGGAAGGAGATGAAATGGGTGGGCTTTACTATCTATACAGCCACTGGCTGTACCCGTTGCAAAATAGTTAAAGAGCTAATGAGGGAACGAGGCATCGACTTCATCGAGCAGGATATGAAGGCTGAGGGCAAGGATGCTTTTCAGAAATTTTATAGTACCAACCGTAAAGCCATTTTTCGTGGACCTGACGGAGTAGAGTTCCCTTTGCTAACCGATGGAAGGGTGATTAGGCAAGGTATCGGAGCTTCGGTGGCTTATCTGTACTCGGGCAGTAAATTGGACGGATTCTTTAGTGTTGGTGTGCTGCACAAAGAATGGGTGGATGGCATCCATGTTTCCGGCGGCAATCCCCAGTATGCTAATGAATTTTTAGAGGTGCTACGTTATATCAAAAAGGGCAATAATATGAAGCTCCAAATGGACACAAATGGTCAAAATGCTGCAATTCTTGAGCAAATCCAGGCGGAGGGACTGGCGGATGTAGTGATTATGAATGTGCTGGGTCCCAGGGAAATGTACAGCCAAATTTTGGAGCAGGAAGTAGACCTTGCAGAGATTGAGAGGTCCATTTCCCTGGTGACTAGCTTCCCGGAATACAAATTCCAGACTACCATTATCCCTGTGTTCAGGAGGGAAGGGGAAGTTAGCTATCTAAGCACCAAGGAAGTTGCAGACACAGCAAAATTCATAGCAGAGGCAGCGGGCAGTATGAAAATGCCCTATTTAGTTAAAGTGTTTAGGCCTAAGGAATGTAAGGATGAGCGTTTTAAAGGGATAGAGGCTATGGCGGCGGATGCATTGCTGCCTTACCGCACAGCAGCCAGAAGGCATCAGGTTTTTGTAGAAATTGAAAAGGCGTAGATATGTGGCCCGGTATGAAGCAGAAGGGCAGCAGAAAGGTTAGATGGGGGGCGTAAGCCCCCCATTCCTATAAACAATTGGGGAGGTTAAATATATGACATACAATGCAGTTGTTATTGGCGGCGGTCCAGGTGGCTATGTTGCAGCCATTAGGATAGCTCAATTGGGTGGTAGGGTAGCAGTGGTAGAAAAGGATAAGCTGGGCGGTACATGTCTAAACAGAGGCTGCATTCCCACCAAAGCCTTGATTGCTGCGGTAGAGAAACTTAAGTCCGTGCAGGAAGCAGCGGACTTTGGCATCGAAGTGGTTGCCCCAAAAATCAACTTCTCGAAGGTTCAGGCCAGAAAATCCGAAGTGGTGGAGAAGTTGGTGGGGGGCATTAACTTTCTCTTAAATAAAAACAAAGTGGATTTATTTGCGGGAGCAGCTAGGATTAAGCTGCCAGGTATTGTGGAAGTGGAGAATAATGGGGAGACCCAAGAATTACAGTGTGATAATATTATTATTGCCACCGGCTCCAGGCCTGCTTTAATAGAATCCCTGGGTTATAATGGCACTACCATTATAAGCAGTGAAGAGGCCCTGCAACTAAGCGAGGTGCCTAAAAGTATGCTAATCATTGGCGCCGGTGTTATAGGCTGTGAATTTGCCCATATTTATGGTAGTATGGGAACGGAAATAACTATGGTGGAGGCTGCACCAAGTATCTTGTCTTTACAGGATAAAGATATTTCCCGTCGAATGCAAACCATATTTAAGAAGAAAAAAGTCAATATCAAAACCAATGTGACTATAAAGAAGATAATCGAGGCTGAAGGCAGTATTCAAGCTGAACTGGAGAATGGAGATGTTCTTACAGCAGAAAAGGCTTTAATCTCCATTGGACGAACCTTAAATACAGAAAATCTCGGCTTAGAGGCTGTAGGTGTTGAATTGGGCCATAGGGGCCAGATATTGGTAAATGATCGAATGGAAACCAACATTAGGAGCATTTATGCCGTAGGTGATGTGGTGATGAAATACCAGCTGGCCCATGTGGCTTCAGCCCAAGGTATTGTAGCTGCTGAAAATATTATGGGTAAGGATTTACATCAAGATTATACTGGAGTGCCCAGTTGTATTTTTACCAGTCCTGAGGTGGCCTCGGTAGGTATGACAGAACAGCAGGCCAAAGAAACTGGCATACAGGTAAAAACGGGAAAATTTAATTTTATGGCCAATGGAAAAGCCCTCAGCATGGGTGAGGGAGAAGGCTTTGTAAAGATTGTGACCAATTCGGAAACAGATGTGGTATTAGGCGTCCACATCATTGGCCCCCATGCGTCAGACTTGATTGCCGAAGCTACCCTGGCAGTTAAAAAGGGTTTAACGTCTAAGGATTTAGCGGGTACAATTCATGCCCATCCAACTTTGGCGGAAGCCATTCTGGAGGCTGCGGAGAATGTGCATGGTCTAAGTATTCACGGCTAAGGTTTGCTGAAATTGGCGGATGTAGAGGTGATACTGATGGAGCTGTTAGTTGCTATGTTGGATGAGACAGATTACTTGGAAGCATTGGATATCCAGAAGCGACTTTTACTGCTGCGGCAGCAAAATAAAGTACCCGACATCATGCTGCTCTTACAGCATCCACCTACCTTGACCCTGGGCACCAGGGAAAATTTTGCCAACATTCTTATGCCAGAAGCTGAGCTTGCTCGCCAAGGAGTATGTATTTATAAAATAAACCGGGGTGGGGATGTTACCTACCACGGTCCTGGACAAATAGTGGGCTACCCAATTTTGAATTTGAATGGCCATGGCAAAAGTGTTCGGGTTTATGTTGATAAATTGGAGGAAATCTTTATTCAGTTATTAAGGCAGGAGTATTCTCTAACTGCAGGCCGAGATAGTAAATATACCGGTGTTTGGGTGGGGGGCGAGAAGATTGCTGCCATTGGCTGCTCGGTAAAACGCTGGGTAACTATGCATGGCTTTGCCTTTAACGTAAATACCGACCTAAATCATTTTCGGTGGATTAATCCCTGCGGTATTACAGATAGGGGTGTTACTTCACTGCAAAAAATACTGGGTCAACCTGTGGATATTGAAAAGACCTATAGGCAGGTAGCTGAGCACTTTTGCCTGGTGTTCAACTGCAAGCCTAAACTCATCAACCTACAAAAGCTACAAGGGATTTTGGGGGTACAAAACCATGAATAAAAGGAAACCTGAATGGCTAAGGGTAAAGCTACAGGGTGCTGAAAAAACCCATGAGGTTAAGGAGATGCTGGATAGATTATCCCTTCATACCGTATGTCAGGAAGCTAACTGTCCCAATCTTATAGAATGTTTCGCCCGCAAAACCGCTACCTTTATGATTTTGGGCAGCATTTGCACAAGAAACTGCACCTTTTGTAATGTAACCAAGGGACAAACCCAAGCCCTTGATCCAAAAGAACCTGACAATGTGGCTAAGGCCGTTGAGGAGTTGGGTCTTAAACATGCCGTTATTACCTCTGTCACTAGGGATGACCTGCCGGACGGCGGGGCCCATCACTTTAGCCGAGTTATTGAAAAACTCCGGGCTACCCAGGTCATTGTGGAAGTGTTGGTTCCTGATTTCCAGGGCAGTGGTGAGGCCCTGGCCACCGTCATTAATGCCAAGCCACATATCCTTAACCATAACATCGAAACGGTACCCCGCCTGTATCCTAGTGTCCGCCCTAGGGCCAGTTATGCCCGTTCTTTAGAGCTGATTAAAAGCTGCAAGGAACTTGATAATAGTATTTTTACAAAATCAGGTATCATGGTGGGCTTGGGTGAGCAGGAAGAAGAAGTGATTTCTGTGCTGAGGGACTTGCGTTTAGCCGGCTGTGACCTGCTGACCATAGGACAGTATTTGGCCCCCTCGGATAAACACCATCCGGTGATTGAATATATTCATCCTGATTTATTTAAAAGATATAGGGATGTGGCTTATGAAATGGGCTTCAAATACGTGGCCTCCGACCCGCTGGTCAGAAGCTCCTATCATGCAGCGGAGGTTGCCGATATCCTTAATAAGTAAGACCCTGACTAAAACTGCACCCAATGAAGGCAATGAACTAGTACTGGTTTTATAGTTCAAAGTTGTCATTGGGTGTTTTATATAGCTTAACATTTTTTGGAGGCTCAAGATGTGTGCTAAGCAGGAGTTAAAGCAGAAACTTATTCAACACCTGGTTGACTTCGAAGAAGCTCAAGCTGTTATATTGGATGATTTTTTTCCGAAGCCCTCATCCGAACGGGAGGTAATTCAAAAGCTAATGGACAAATATATCAGCCACCTGGAAATGCTTATTATTAATATAAATGAAGGCCGGGAGATTGAACTGCCAGTACTAATTGGTGGGCGGTTGGAGCTTAAGGATCGGTTGACCAAAGAGGTGGTAAAAATAATAGTGGGTTCACCCTATGGGTACGAAGCCCAAGATGGTCACTATCATCTGTCTTGGCTCTCGGAACCGGGTCAGTATCTAATGCTTAAAAGGATGACGGAGCAGGTAAAGGTCACCCTAGAAGGCAGGGAGTATTGTGGGTGGGTTACAAATATCAACCATCCGTTTTTATAAAGGTAATTGGTATTTATGAGAGAACAATTGTTGCAAAATTAAATAAGTAGTAATATAATTGCCATGACAACTAAAATTTTAGAGGGAGATTTAAGTGACTTTTAAACTGGATAATAGCCTGGGTTATCTGTTAAACCGCACAAATACACGGATGAAGAATAATTTATTACACCACTTAAGGGATTATGATGTAACCCCCGAACAGTGGGCAGTCTTAAATCGTTTATGGGAAAAGGAAGTCATCTCCCCAAAGGAGTTGGCAGAGCTAACCTCTAAGGATCTCCCAACGATAGTCAGAATATTGTCAAAGCTAGAAAAGAAGGGTTTCATAACAAGGAAAATTAACCCGGAGGATAGTAGGGCGTATTTAATTTTTCTTACTATTGAGGGGAGGGAATTACAAGGTAAACTGACCCCTTTAGCATTAGAAGCCCTTGATAAAGCAACAAGGGGGCTTGATAAAAAACAAATCGAGGAGTTTAAGGTAGTTCTCAATAAAATGTTTGAAAATCTAGACAGCTAAATTTTTATGTGGCAATACTTGTTCTGACAACAAATTAGACCGTTACCCATTGTTCCTAAAATGAAGTAGTTTAAATTTTCTTAGGGGGGGTAATGAAAAATGCTTACGACCGAGACGGCATTAGTTTTATTCCTACTAGTTGGCAGTGTATTATATCAAATTGCCAAAAGGTTATCTTAAGCAGAGAAAAGGGGGAGGAATTATGGTAAGTGCTATAGTTTATAAATTCTCCTATGATGCCCACATAGCTGCTTGTTTTGACCCCGAATGCCTTCGACAAAGTGGATATAAACTTAAGAAATTTAAAGATGGATATAGATATTACCCTATTGACAGCAACCAAACATATGTAGTTAGAAACCAACAAACCATTGAGCTAGGTGAACATATTTCGACATTCTATTGGTCAAAACAATATGATGTTTATAGATAATCAGTATTTAACAAAATATAAGGAGCAATTTATGAGTCAAGGACAGTCTCTATGGACAAAGGATTTTATCTTAATATGTCTTACCAACTTATTTATATTTACTAGCTTTTATTTTTTGCTTCCTACACTGCCCATATTTGTAACCAATGTTTTGCAAGGCAATGAGAGCAATGTTGGGTATATAGTGGGAGTGCTTACAATTACAGCAGTTTTGGTTCGTCCAATATCAGGCTATATGTTAGACACAGTAGGTAGAAAGAGTATTATAATATTTGCATTGTTGGCCTTTGTACTAACCACACTGGCCTATAATTTAGTAACTAGTTTGGTTATGTTGTTTATGTTAAGGGCCATCCACGGTTTATCCTGGGGTTTTGCTACAACAGGGGCTGGAACCATTGCCAGTGATATTGTCCCTGCTTCCCGAAGGGGAGAGGGTATGGGATATTATGGACTAGCCAATACACTGGCTATGGCTGTGGGACCTATTTTGAGTCTTTTTATACTGGCTCGCTTTGGCTTTCATACCTTGTTCACGGCGGGCTCTGTAATAGCGGCATTGGGACTGGTATGTGTGCTTACTATCAAGGTATCCGAGGATAATCTTGTTAAAAAGAAAACAAAGCTTACCCTAAATAGCTTTTTTGAACCAAGGGTCTATTCCTTATCACTGGTAATGTTCTTTGTCACCTTTACCTACGGAGCTATTGTATCCTTTATCACCCTTTACGCAAAGGAACTAAGCATAAGTAATGCCGGGATATTTTTCCTGATCTATGGTATTTCACTGCTTATAGTCAGGCCCTATGCCGGTAAGGTATTTGATGCCCATGGTCCCAACCGAATTATGGCTATCGGTTTTTTAGGTATGGCAATTTCCTTTATCTTGCTTTTCTTGGCAAAGGGCTACTTGTTCTTTATTTTATCTGCCGTTACAATGGGCATTGGTTTTGGCATAGTGCAGCCTACAATTCAGGCTATGGCCATAAATAGGGTTGAACCATATCGTAGGGGGGCTGCAACCGGAACAATTTTAACTGCCCTAGATTTAGGAATAGGGTTAGGTTCTATGCTGTTAGGTGTGGTTTCTAATAAAATGGGATTGTCTTATATGTATCTAATCTGCAGCTTTATTGCTTTGATTCCGTTCCTGGTATTCTATCGCCAAGATGCGGTTAAGCCAAGTACACAGTCCACTTGATTAAAAAAAATACAATATAAAAATTGTTATAAGAGTCAGGCTAGCACCAAGTTGTGCTAGCCTGATTTATTGTTTTGGGGAGAGCAATATAGCTAGTCTTTATACCCCTATAATTGTTATATATTTTACAAGCGCCTTTGGGTCTATTTATAATTAGTATGTGAAGTGCAGCACTATCCTAACAAATAGAGGTGATAAAGAATGAGAGCATCAGACATACAACTTTTGGAACTCCGTATAGAGGTAGGAAACCAACGGCTTACGGATATGTCAAGTAATTACGGTAAAAACAACCAAAGGGTCAAAAACTACCGTAAAAGACTGGAGAGAATGATTGATCTATTAAGCAAGGTAAAGCATGCCAGTGCTTCCTGAGTTTACTTAGATTAATCCTGGGGGTATAGGCTTGCTTAATGGCTATTATTTCATAATTTTGTCCACCATTGGTTATGCCACACTGCCAATACTTATTAAAATTGGCTATCAACTTAATATGACAATTGATATTCTTTTGACCTTACGCTTTTTTATTGCCAGTATTATTCTGATTGCCATAAGATTTTTTATAGTAAGAAATAATTATGCCAGTATGAAGGGCCAATTCACAAGATTGATTGTGCAGGGCCTATTATTTTTTGGATGTGCCTATTGTTATACATCGGCCATAAAGTATTTGGCGGCATCCATGGCCAGCATTATGCTTTATGCTTATCCAACCATAGTTGTCATCATAACCACCTTTTTTCTAAAGGAGAAAATTGATCTAAGAAAAATTACTGCGTTGGTTTTATCCTTTATTGGGTGCCTAATGGTAGTAAATATAGTCAATGATCAACTGCAGCTAAGTTGGCAGGGTGTAATGTATGGTCTGGGTGCGGCCTTAGTATATGCTTTATATATTATAAATGGCCAATATTTGACCTCCCGGTTGGAACCAATAACTATTTCTATTTACGTTATGGTGGTGTGCAGTATAGCAACTGCCTTAGTTTATCCTCCCATGGGTTTAATTACAAGCAGCTTAGATCTATCTGCCTGGTTGGTGGGGCTAGGAACAGCAGTATTATGCTCTGTAATTCCGGCTGTTTTTTACCTGAGGGGAATAGCCATTTTAGGGGCTAGCAAATCGGCTATAGTTAGTACAATAGAACCTGCCATAACAATTATGTTGGCCTTTTTGATATTAGGGGAAAGACTTACGGTATTGCAGTTATTTGGGGCGTTTTTCATTATATCAGGAGTGATAATCCTGCAAGCTAGAAAGCCGCCAGCAAAACAGGCGATCCTAACCAATAGGTAGATTCTTGAAATTAATTTGCATATGGAAAATTATCACTTATACCGGGTATAAGCACAATGTATTTTACAACAAAGCTAGTGGTTTTTATAATCTAAATTAAAAGTGAATGAAGTAACTTACTGATGAAACAAAAGAAACCAAAAGTCCAAAAAAGGGGCTTTTGGTTTCTTTTGCAGGAAAATGTCATAATATGTCGAATGATCCATAGACAGCCTAACTTGGTAAAAATTAAAAGTTTATGGCAGTAGGAAGGGGTATTATCAACCATGAAAAACTTTTTTTCAATTAAAAACAGGTTATTAGTCCTCTTATTAAGCGTAGCATTGATTCCTACAATTATATCGAGTCTTTATTTTGGGCAATACGCTTCTAGTATTGTTAAACAGGAGTTCATTAAAAGTACTGACGAACAAATTGAACAGGTTAATAACGCCATCAATATATTCTTTCAAGGCATAAATGAAAACTGTCTATTTCTGTCAATGAGTGACACAGTTAAAAGTGCGGATACCTCGGTAACAGCATATATGGATGTAGAAGGAGGGCCAGATGGTCTTATCCAAATGACACCTTCATTAAGCAGTGGGGTGGAGAAAAATATTTATGATTTCTATGCTAATTTTGCAGAATCACATCCTAAGACTGCCTACGTATATTTGGCAACAATTCATGGAGGCTACACCCAATGGCCAGATGGTAAAATAATGAGCCAATATGATCCCAGGGGCAAGCTTTTTTTTAAAACTGGTATGGAAAATGTAGGACAGGTAGCGAGAACAAAGCCCTATCATTTTCCGGCAGACAACGTGTTTTTGGTAAGCACAGTTACAACTATTACTGATAATGCCGGACAAGTTATCGGAGTTCAGGGTTTAGATGTAAGTTTAGAAAGCATCACAAATATGATTAAGGATATCAAGATAGAAAAAACGGGATACATAATATTAACAGATGGTGATGGAACAATTATTGCCCATCCCAAAAAACCGGAAATGAATGGGAAAGAAATAAATGAACTTAACAACGAAAAATTAACTACTGCTCTTACAATGGATTCGGGGGATTTTGAAACTAAAATTGACGGAAAGGATTGTTATGTAAATACTTACACATCCAATGAGACTGGCTGGAAATTTATCTCTATTGTGGAAAAGTCAGATTTGATGGAAAAGTTTACAGGCATGGCCATAAAGTTTGTAGGTTTGTTTGTAATAATTATAATACTTATATCAATAATCGCTGTAGTGCTTTCCAACAAAATTACAAAACCAATAACTGCATCGGCAGAGTTTGCCCAGGAAATTGCTAACGGCAATCTAAAGGTAGAGTCAATTAAGATTAAAGAAAATAATGAAAATGGCGTCTTAATTGATTCCCTAAACAAAATGAGGGATAACCTGAAAGAGGTAATAGAGGGGTTGTATGGTTCCTCGGCGGATTTAACCAAGTCAGCCAAGCAGTTGGCAGAGCAATCACAACAAACATCGGAAGGATCCTCTGCCACCGCAGCCACGGTTAGTGAGATTGCAATAACTATTGATCAAGTAGCAACAAATGTAAGTCAAGCGGCTAATTTGTCAGACCAGGTTTCCAAAGAAGCGGAACAAGGCTTTAAAGGTGTAGAAAGAATTACTGCTCAAATGGATTCGATTTCCCATTCAAATAATGATGCTACAAATGTAGTAGAAGAATTGGCTAAGACTTTAACCCATGTCAACAAATTTGTAGACTTAATCACCAGTATTGCAGAACAGACTAACCTGCTTGCCCTTAATGCTGCCATCGAAGCAGCCCGTGCAGGGGACCAGGGACGTGGCTTTGCAGTAGTGGCTGAAGAAGTTAGGAAGCTGGCTGAACAATCTGCCAGTGCTGCAAAGGATATCACTGAATTAATCGGTGGGGTACAGTTAGGGTCCGAAAAGGCTGTTGCAGCAATGTTGGAGGGACGGAGACAAGTTAGTGAGGGAGTTTTGGTGGTTGAGGAAGTAGGCAATAGTTTTAAAGGTATTACAACTTCTATCGAAGCACTGGTAAAACAAATTCACAGTGTTGCAGCTGCCTCTGAACAAGTTGCAGCTGGGATACAAAACGTTTCGGCAACCGCCGAGGAACAAACCGCTGCCATGGAAGAAATATCTGCTGCCAATGAACAACTTAATTTGATGGCAAATAACCTAAATAAATTGGTGGAAAAATTCACTCTATAATAGATATATGATAAAACCTCCTGGCAAGTCAGGAGGTTTTATCAGTTATTTGGAATAATAATGTACGAAATTGAATAGGTTAAAGTTTGCAGCTAAATGAATAAAAGAACAACTTACTCTACCCCTGATTTTAGGTATATAGTATACTGTTTAAAAATATAAGCCAAGAAAAATTGAGGTGATGGAATGCGTTTAGAACAACTATATTATCTTGTTGAGATATATCGATCTAAGACAATATCACTGGCAGCAGAGCGGGCGCATATTTCACAACCTGCTCTTAGTGCCTCCATTAGCAAATTAGAGGATGAGCTAGGAGTCCTATTGTTAAAAAGGACAAATCAAGGAGTCTATCCAACAGAGATTGGAGAAACCATTATTGAAAAGGCAAAGGATATTATTGAAAGTGTTGAAGAAATAAAGCAGATCGCAAAAATTAATAACATGGAGCTGAAGGGCAATATTTCAATGGCCGTGGAACCTGGTGTTAATCTAACCATCATGCCTGAGGTACTTACAAATTTTAAATACAACCATCCAAAGGTAGATATTTTCATAAAAGTAGGTGAGTCAAACAACATATTGAGGGATATTCAATCGGGTAAGGCTGACTTTGGTATAATTCTGAAGTCAGAGGAGCTTTTGCAGGCGAAGGACATTAACCTCAGGGATCTTTTCGTGGATGAGCTAGTATTAATTACAGGCAAGAACAATTCCATTGCTAATAAAGAAACACTAACATTAGAAGAAGCTCTGGCCCAGCCCGTTGTGTTATATAATACAGAATATGTTACCAACTGTGGAATATCCAGTCTATTAAAGAAATATGGAGATATTAATGTGCTGTTTAGGGTAGATAATCTAGAGATGCTGGAGAAAATTTTGTTACACAGGGATTGTGTCTCCTTTATACCTAATTTTATGGCCGAAGAATACGCTAAGTTTAATGAGCTGGTAGTAATTCCTATTAGTGATGTTTCCTTAGATATTACAATCGATATAATATGGTCAAGCCGTCACCATCTCTCTATGGTAGAAAAAGAATTGATAAAGGGAATTAAATCTACCTGTTGTGATGTTAATTAATAGATAGTCTAATAATATAAGTCAATCTTTAATAATAGTTTTATATAATCCCCCTTTCTTGGAGATGTTAAATCATAATGAAAGGAGGAAGAACAAAGATGTTTTTACATGATAAAAGATTATTGGAGAATGTAAGGGTAGAAAGGCCAAATCCAACCTATGCCGCACTATTATCGGAACAGTTAGGAGGTCCCCAGGGAGAGTTGAAGGCTGCCATGCAGTACATCTCCCAAAGCTTCAGAATTAAGGACCCGGAGATAAAAGACTTATTTTTGGATATTGGTGCCGAGGAACTGAGCCATATGGAAATGGTGGCAACTACCATAAATCTTCTTAATGGGCATGATGTGGCAGGTTCCACTGTTCAAGCGGGACATGTTGAAAGTCAGGTACTGTCGGGTCTTTCCCCTATGCTGGTTAATGCCTCAGGTTTTCCTTGGACAGCAGCTTATGTAAATGTAACAGGGGATCTGGCTGCTGATATTCTTTCAAACATTGCAGCTGAACAAAGGGCTAAAGTTGTTTATGAGTATTTATACCGACAAATCAATGATAGATATGTACGTCATACCATCGACTTTTTGTTGAACCGTGAGGAAGCACACAATACCCTGTTCCGCCAAGCCCTTAACAAGGTTCAAAACACAGGTTCGAACAAGGATTGGGGTGTAGACTCAGACGCCCGTTTGTACTTTAATTTATCTAGGCCCGGGACAAACCACTTTAGCGTCTCTAATCCCCATCACCCGGCATTTCAGAATCCAAACGGACATTAAGTAAATATTAGATCTAATAAAAGGCCAGCATTCAGAAATGATGCTGGCCTTTTAACGTATTAAAATTATAAATACTTGCTTTACCTTAGGGAATGTGAACAATTGCACTTTTGAAGCTTATTCGTAACATTTAGTTAATTGAAATAATAAGTACTAAAATGTTATAATATTCTTAAATATTTATTTAGCAGACGTAGGGGAGGACATCCATGAAAAAGATTAACATTCAATCCAAGGAAAATTTGACTGGTGGAAGTATAATAAAAATGAATGAAAATTTATTGCTGCCCGCAGATCAAAGTGCTACCGAAGCTCTGTTATTGCCAACGGAAGAAGGCTATAAAATTATTCCCCTGCGCCGTGATTTAAAGAAAATTTATATTGAAGTTACAACCCTATGCAACTTTAGCTGCACCACTTGTATCCGTAATTCCTGGCAGGACGAGATGGGTATGATGGAGTGGGCTACCTTCGAGAAGCTCCTGCAACAATTAAAGGAACTGCCAAATTTAGAGTGTGTACATTTTGGCGGTTTTGGTGAACCAATGAGTCACCCTCGGATTTTTGATATGCTGAAGGCCGTAAAGGACCAAGGCCTTCGTATTGAAATGATTACCAACGGCTCATTTCTGAATGCCGAGAATATTGAAAAGCTGGTTAAATTGCCCTTAGATGGTATATTTATATCCTTGGATGGACCGGACGAGGAAGAATACAATGAGATACGTCAGACTGATATTTCCCCGGTCGTAGCTAACATTAGGGCCCTCAACAGCATTAAAGAAGCAGCGCAAAGCAAGCTGCCGGAGCTTGGTATTGAGTTTGTGGCCATGAAGAAAAATTTTCACAAGTTGACTAAGCTTATTCGCCTATCCCTTGATTTAAAGGCCCGTAAAGTTATAGTTACAAATGTTCTTCCTTATAATGAAGAAATGAAGGATGAAATACTATATGACCTGGATGATACCTTGATCAATCATGGTAAAGATACCATTTTAGTTGATTTGCTGGCGCAGATGCCATACATGAAGATACGCACAGATCGTCAGTGTAAGTTTGTAGAGGATAAGGCTGCAACCATAACCTTCCGGGGAGAAGTGGCTCCCTGTTATGCCCTGATGCATTCATACCACTGCTTTATTTACGGACGCAAAAAGGAGATCTTACCCTTCTACCTGGGAAATGTCAATGAAAGCACCTTGGGGGATATATGGATTGACCCTGCCTATGTAAACTTCAGAAATAAACTTAAGGAGTTTAGGTTTCCCTCCTGCAGTGATTGCAAGTACTTAGACGGCTGTTCCTACACCGACACTAACGAATCCGACTGCTGGGGAAACAATCCTTCCTGTGCAGAGTGTCTTTGGTCCCGCAGGCTTATCGCCTGTCCCTAAATGGTCAAAAATATGGCAGGAGTTTTTGATTAATTGTAGAATAACAATTAAATCAAATTTTAGTCAAGGCAGCGCTGGGGCTAGCATCGTTCATTAGATGCTAGCCCCTCTTGAAATAGTAGAGAGGGTAATACTTGTTTATGACTAATTATGTTAAAGGCATAATTTTAGGAAAAATTTGCCTAAAGCTGTTACGAAATCATAATTACACAGTCATATATATTTAGTAAATTTAAGTCAAGGGGGGATTTGTCATGTATAAAAAGCTTTTTTCTCTAGTTATGGGGATATTGCTGGTTTTGATGTTCAACGGAACAGCATTAGCCTCAGAACCGCGTATTGCCAATCAGCAGGAGGCCATTGAGGCAGCTAGAAAGTTGCTGCCAGATATCGTCAAGGATTATCAACTGGTGGCAGATTACCAGGAGGATGATTACAGGGGTGTAGGGATTTGGTATTTAAGGGCAGATAGACCCCTAAGCAATGGTCGTTATATGCACTTTAGCATTGAGTTAAATGCATCTAATGGGTCATTAATTAGTTATTATTGTCATGACCAGGAAGAGAATACGGGTGGCCAGCAGGTGATTGACCGTGAACAGGCCCAAGAAATTGCTTATAATTTTATTAGAAAAGTGCAGCCAGGGGTTATTAGCCAGCTCAAACTTAATGAGAATAACTCATCCAATTACTACCTGGGTTCAGGTCTGAATTTAGGGTATAATTTCCATTGGTCCCGTGTAGTTAACGGGATACCTGTACGTGAGGATGGAATAACCGTTGCTGTTGATGGCATTTCCGCAAAAATAACTAATTTTAATTTTAACTGGAATAATAACGTAACCTTTCCTGCTCCCGGTGATAAGCTAATCAAGCCAGAGGAATTAACCAATTTAGTGGCAGATAAGCTGGGTTTGTATCCTACATATATTAATGAATCTAATAATAATGTTAATCAGACCGCAAAGTTAGTGTACAAAATTAATAGTAATACCTACTTCTTTGATGCTGTGACAGGAAAACCCGTTGACTATAATGGTAGCAGCAAGGAATTTTCAGAAGCAAAGCTTTATAAGCAAACCTTCGTCCCCGAAATTGGGGGTAGGGCAATAACTGCGGAATCCCAAAGTAGTCAGACATTAACCATTGAAAAGGGACAAAGTATTGCCGAAGAATTTTTTAAAAAGCTTGGATACACAGGTAAAGTAGTGCGTTCAGGTGGTGGCAGTGAATCTGGACCAGGATATCGCATAGATTATTGGAGCTATCGTATAGAAGCAAGTGATGGCGAAATATCTTCTGCGGATAGGGATGTTAGCATATCCATTGATAGTAGTTCCGGGAGAATTGGTCAATTTAATATTTGGCCTAGAGGAAGCATTGGCAAGTCGGAGAATGCCATAAGCTATGAACAGGCCCGAAATACTGCGGAGAAATTTGTACAGAAAGAACTGGGGATAACATATCCGGTAATTTTACAAGAAAGCAATAATCAAATTAATGAATCAGAGCCTTATACATTTAGCTTTGTACGCCTCTATAATGGTGTTCCCTGTGATTGGAGCTCCATCTATGTTGGGATTGACCGTTATAGCGGAAAACTAGTGAATTTTCATTCTAGGGCCTTGCCGGTAAGCATTCCCAAGCTAGACAGTATCATTAGTCCTGATGAGGCGGATAAGCTTTTTAGGGAAAATCAGTCCTTTGAGCTTAGTTATACCTATACCCGGGATAAAAATTACCGACCAACGGGGAATGCACAACTAGTCTATAATTACAATAATTTTGGTAGTGGTATTGATGCTGTTAACGGCAAGCTATTATCCAGGGAAAATGTTAATGATAATCTCGCACCCTTTGAAAATCACTGGGCACAGGGACCTCTCAGAATATTAGCCGAAAACGGACAACTGCCGGTAAAGGATTTTGATCCGGACAATAAAATTAATCGCCGGGATTCCTTGCGAATTTTGACTTCCCTAAGCCGTTACTATAATGAAGGCATTCAAAATCTCAATTTCAATGATGTACAGCCCAATGATAAGGATATTCAAATCTTCAAGCGGGCAGTGGATATGGGCATTATTGAAAATCAGGGAGATTTAAGACCGGAAGATTCTTTAACTAGGGAGCAATTAGCCGTTTGGCTGGTTCATTGTGTCGGCTATAAAGAAATGGCCAATTTACCTCTAAAAATAGAGGTTCCCTTCAGTGACATACCAATGGATCACCCCTATAGAAATCATATTGCCATAGCCAATGCCATGGGTATCTTTGTAGGTGATAAGGACGGTTTATTCAATCCCCAGCAACAAGTTAGCTGGGCAGAACTGGCCACCGTTGTAACAAGGGTAGCTCCAAGGATAAGTCAGCAGCGATATTTTTAAAGTGTTATAATGGAAGAAACCACCCTTCAATGCAAATTGAACCAAGGGTGGTTTTTCTATTACTTAATTGTCGAAAAATGTAATAATTTCCATAAATAAATAGAATATTGACATTGGTAAATATTCCATAGATAATCAGCATATGGGTAAGCGAACGATTACTTACCGAATAAGGGGCGAGGGAGGTTGTATAAGTAATGAATATCTATTTAATCAACCAACATAATCACATAGAAAAAGATATCTTTCATGGAATTGTGCTCTTATATCAGAATCAAGTGTACTCCCTGGCCTTGCGTTATCTGAAGAATCCACACGATGCAGAGGATCTTTCTCAGGAAGTGTGGATAAAAATTTATAATAATCTTTCTTTAATAAAGAAAGAAGCTAGTATCAAGTATTGGGTTTTGAATATTGCTAAAAATGCTTGTCTAGATGAATTGAGGAAAAAGCAAAGAAAGAAAATACCTTTATCAATTGAATATATGGCAGAAAATAATTATTTCTTAGACAGATGCATCTGTAGACTTCCGTTACCAGATGAGAAAGCAATCATTAAAGAATCAGCAAAATGCATCCTAAAAAAAGTCGAAACCTTATCGGAGCAACAAAGAAAAGTGATTTTACTTCGAGAGTATCTGGGTTTTACATATTTAGAGATTTCTAGACTAGAGGGCTGTTCCATCGGTACCGTCAAATCTAGACTCAACAGTGCTAGGAACATTTTGAGAAAAAAATTGGCAGAGACCTGTTAGAAGTCTGGGGGATAGTATGACATCAGTATTAATACATCGAAAACTTAGTATTATCATTACTGCTGTTGAAATAATAGATGAATTAGGGATACAAGGATTGTCAACCAGAGAGATCTCTAAAAGACAGGGAATGTCCGAAGGTGCATTATTTAAACATTTTAAGAACAAAAATGAATTGCTTTTAGCGGTGTTGGACCATTTTTCTCAATATGATGAGGATATTATTCAATCAACTAAAATAAAAAAGATGAGCCCCTCTGCAGCAATAGTTTTTTTTATGAAATCTTTTGCTACCTACTATGAAAATTACCCAGCGATAACAGCAATTGATCAATCCTATGATGTTTTACGATATGATCCTCAATTAGAAGGTAAAGTTAAGGAAATATTTAATAATCGAATAGGTTTTATCAAAGATATGCTTGATAAAGCCCAGGGGGCAGGAGAGATAGCCGCATATGTTAATAGTGAAAGCCTCTCTGAAATAATCTATGGGTCATATAGCACCCTAGTTTTGAAATGGAGAATAAATAACCGCAACTTTCCTTTAAGAGAGAGGGTTGTCTCAACCCTTGAAACAATACTCCAAGCTTTTTAGTGATGTCCTTATTACTATAGATTTTGTATTTACCCTAAAGAGAAAGGACTTGTTTCCGAAAAACTAGTTAATTATAAAGATAGAGCTACCAATGGCCAGCGATTATTTAACAACCAGGGGGACTCTATAATGAGGATGTTGATCGCCGAGGATGATTTTGTAAGTAGAGAGTTTTTGTTTAAGCTCCTTTCACGATATGGTGAGTGTGATCTTGTAGTTGATGGACTTGAAGCATTAGATGCCTATCTTATCGCTGTGAAGGATGAGAAACCCTATGATTTAATATGCCTTGATATTATTATGCCCAAGGTAGACGGGGTAAAGGTGCTAAAGGCAATTAGGGATTTAGAAAATCAAAAAGGATTTCCCTTGGAAGGGCGGGCTAAGATTGTCATGACTACGGCCCTGGCAGAAACACAAATTGTACAAAGGGCCTTTGATATTGGCTGTGATGCCTATGCGGAGAAACCTATTAATCCAGAAAAGTTTATCGAAGTATTAAGGAACCTGGGAATGGTAGACTGATTATAATTTTTTTAGGAGGTGTGATATACCGTAATTTTACTTTGGATGATATGAATAACGGGAGGAGCAGCAAGAAATGTTACCTAAATTTTTTTCTTCTTCTAAAAAGGTGGGGATAACGTCAAAAAGCTTTCAAAGTTATGCTGATTTTAGTAATGCATTGAACATCTTCTCACTAACCCATACAGAATTAATTTCCTTTAGAGCAATGCTGGCCGTTCAAGAAATCACACACAATACATCTGAGTTGGCCTCCATGAGTGAAGAAATGGCCGCCACAACAGAAGAAGTCTCATCCTCCATTCAAGAAATTAATTCCCATATGCAGGAAACTGCCACCAGCTCAGAGGATAATGTCAAAAAGATTGAATTTCTAGCTAAGCTGCAGGGCGAAACAAATCTAACCCTTAATGAAATGGTTAGCAATGCCAACCAATTGAGTAGCCAGATTGTTTTTATCAATGACATTAGTCAATCCATATCCGACATTGCTGACCAGACTAATCTATTGGCCTTAAATGCTGCAATCGAGGCAGCAAGGGCAGGGGAACAGGGACGTGGCTTTGCCGTGGTGGCCGATGAGGTAAGGAAATTAGCAGACAAGACTAAGGGCGCGGTGGGCAACGTAGCTCAAATAGCTACTGAAATGAATGAGAAGGCCAATGTTACTGGTCAAAATGTTAGTAGTGTCAAGGATTCCTTTACTCAGTATATAGATAGTTCTGAAGAGGTAGCTGATACCATAAGGAAAGGCTCGCGGCAAGTAGATGAATGTGCGGGAATGCTGGAGGCTATATCCAGTGCAGCCCAACAACAGACAGCGGTAGCAGAAAATCTATCTGCAGTGGCTGAAAACATATCAAAGAATACAGAAACCATAGGTAAATTATTAAGGCATGAGGCCGATAATCTTTGCAAAGTATTGACGCCTGCCTTGGTAATATCCGACAGTCAATCCATGGGCACGGTTTTAGCTGCCCGCTTAGTAGACCATGCCAATTTTTTAAGAAAGGTTATGAATGAAGCGGGGCAAGGCAATAGGGTTGCAAGCTACACCGAATGTAATTTTGGCAAATGGTATGAAGCAAATAGGAAAGAATACAGTCATATTAAAGCATTTACAGAGGTAGATGAGCCGCACCAAAGGGTTCATATTGCAGCAGAAAAGTTATCCCAGGGCTGTACATCGGAAAATGCCCAGGCCCTTATTAACGCATCGGTGGATTTGCTGGGGGTCTTTATCAAATTATATGAAGAGTTTAAGGACAAGTAGTATTATTGAGTAAGTACTATCTAAAAACCTCCATTCGGGGGTTTTTTGCTTTTGAGGTTGACAAAACTGTTATAACTGTATATATTGTATATAGACAGTAAGTTCGGTGGCTAGAGGGGATGTTAATTGAATGAAGATTGTCATAGCCAACTCATCCAATCAACCAATTTATGAGCAAATCACTTCTCAAATTAAAGAGTTAATAATGAAGGGTGAACTTAGGGAAGCGGAACCTTTACCTTCCATTAGAAATTTGGCCAAGGAACTACAGATTAGTGTGATTACTACCAAGCGTGCCTATGATGAATTAGAAAAGGAAGGGTTTATTGTAACTGTTCCAGGCAAAGGGTCCTATGTCGCTGCTGAAAACAAAGAGCTGCTGCATGAAAAAAGAATTAAGGTTGTCGAAGAGAAACTTGTTGAAGCAGTGACTGCAGCAAAATCTATTCAGATATCCCTCGGGCAATTACAGGAAATGCTCAGTCTGCTTTATGAGGAGGAGTAAAAAGTGGAGCCTATTCTAGAAGTGAAAAATCTTTGCAAAAAATATCCGGGATTTGGCCTGAAGGATATTAGTTTTACTATGCCCAGGGGATATATCATGGGCTTTATTGGTCCTAACGGTGCCGGAAAGAGCACAACCATAAAGCTAATCTTAAATTTGATAAAAAGGGATAGTGGAGAAATTAAACTCTTCGGAATGGATAACATTCAGAAGGAGCTTGCTATTAAAGATAGAATTGGTTTTGTTTTTGACGAAAATCATTACTATGAAGAGCTAAACATCCAGGAGATGAAGAAGATTGTTGCCCCCTTTTATAGGAATTGGGATGAACACACCTTTGCTAAATATTTAGTAGATTTTAATTTGCCCCGTAAAAAGAAAATCAAAGACTTATCCAAAGGAATGAAGATGAAATTTTCCTTAGCCATAGCACTTTCCCACCAGGCTGACCTTCTGATCATGGATGAGCCAACCTCCGGGTTAGATCCGGTTGTTAGAAATGAATTGCTGGAGATACTAACCTATTTAATTCAAGATGAGAATAAAGGTATATTTCTTTCTACCCATATTACTTCTGATTTAGATAAAATAGCAGATTATATTACCCTTATCAATGAAGGGGAAATTATCTTCAGTACACCTAAGGATGAACTTTTGGACTACCATGGTATGGTTAAGGGGGGCAAGGATTTATTGGATAAAGAAGTTAGAAATAATTTTATTGGCATTAAGGAGCATCAGTATGGCTTTGAAGGATTAGTAAAGGATCGACAAAAGGCAAGTAAAGTATTTGAGAAGCATAAAGTTTTGGTTGAAAAGCCAACTCTAGAAGATATCCTGCTTTATTATACAAGGGGGTATTAAGATATGTATTATTTGATATTAAAAGACCTGTTAATTCAGAAAAAGATAATAGCCCTAAGTATTGCCTATGTTATTTTCTTTATTATTGCCATGCAAGGTACTGGATTTGTTATGTATGCAACGGCTATAACTGCACTAACCTATATGTTAGTTATGACCTCCTGTGCCTATGATGAAAAAAACAGGTCTGACCTTATGCTTAATAGTCTACCCTTAAAAAGAACAAGTATCGTCATAGCAAAGTATATTTCAATTTTTGTTTATGTTGTTATGGGAACTATTGCTTATGTATTGACAACAACTGTTATTTATCTAACTGGTTTACCAATAAAGTATTCTCCAGTATCACTGGAAGGCTTTATAGGAGGTTTATTGTCCATATGCATTATAAATTGTATCTATCTGCCCTGCTTCTTTAAATTTGGTTATCAGAAGTCCAGGATTTTAAATTTTCTTTTGTTTTTTAGTTTTTTCTTTGGCATAACCAGTGTTGTGAATTATTTATTTGTGAATCGGGAAGCGGCCTGGGCCCAGGGTATAAAGAGTTATTTTCAGACCTATACAGATGGGCAGATTTTAATTTTAGTAATTGGACTAATAATATGTATGCTGACGGCATCCCTTATTCTATCTATAAAAATCTATAAGAATAAAGACTTATAACAAAAAGGTCGGTAATACCAATACCGGCCTTTTTGTTTTTGAATATAAATACCACTTCGGGTAAAGATAACCATAATATTGGACTGTGATGGTGATATATGAAAACTATATCGAATCGGCAGTTTGCATTTATTGTAATCATCTTTATTTCCTCCACTGCCGATATATTATTACCCACAATGACAGCAATTCTTGCCGGCCGTGATTCCTGGCTTTCTGTTATATTAGCTGCCATATTTGCCAGTGTAATAGTGCTAATTCAAGCCAGGTTGGTCCAAAGGTTCCCCGGCAAGTTTTTCCCGGAATATGCAAGGATTTTGCTTGGGCCATACCTGGGCAATTTACTTACGGTACTTTATTTACTTTTTCTAATCTATATATCAGCCGCAATAATAGGGGAAATAAATCAAATAAGCAAAACCGTATTCTTTATGCAGACACCGGAAATCATTCTTGCACTATTACAGACCATAGCTGCAGCTTATGCTGTATTTCTTGGTATTGAGGTGGTTGCCAGGGTTATTGAGGCGGCATTCCCCATAGGCATTTTCGTTAGGGTAATACTAATATTTGTTGTTTATGGTGATTTAGAGATGAGTCGTTTTCTACCTATTTTTGATCAAGGCTTTATTCCCATATATCAGGGTTCACTAAGGGTCACGGGATGGTTAGGGGAAAGTATGATCCTTCTGTTTCTTTCCCATCATATACAAAATATAAAGAAAATAGGAAGAACAATGGTACTTTCAATATGGTTTGTAGCCTTGATCCTATTATTGGGTTCCCTTTCTATTGCCTACTTTGGACCACAACAGGCTGCCAATATAACCTTTCCCATATTTGAGATTATTCGAATGTTTGAGGTTGGGGGGATTAGGGGACTGGATTCCTTGATCATGACCTTTTGGTATTCGGCAACCCTCTTTAAAATTATTATTCTTTTTTACATTGTGGTTATAACGGTAAAAAAGTTAACCAATGGACAGGGTAATACCTTCATCTTTCCAGTAGCACTAGTATTTACAGTGCTGCCTATTATACTTTTTGTGGAACTAAGCGGAACCATGGAATTTTTAACAAATACTTGGCCTGGAATGGCTATGACCTTTGAGCTTTTTATCCCGGCACTTCTTCTCCTGGTAGCAATTTTGAAAAAGCAGCCTAGGGGGGGAGTTTAGAATTAGTTCACATATTCGTATTTCCTCCTGGCAGGCCACTGCTTACATTATTATGTTAATACTACCTACGGCTATTTTGTTTGTTCCGTCAATAACGGCCCAAAGTGCTGGGCCGGATGGCTGGGCTTCATTGATTTTAGCCCTTGTTTTTGGACTATTGGTGGCTGTGGTTTCTTCAAGCTTGGCAATGAAATTTCCCTCCCAAACTGTAATTGAGTATGCCCCAAGATTATTAGGTCCCTATGTGGGCAAATTAGTAGGGTTTATCTATTCCTTTTATTTTTACTATGTAGGGTACTATGTGTTAAGGCAGTTCGCAGAGGTAATGACCACCGGCTATATGACTAAAACTCCCCTATGGGTACATCTCATAATATTAGTCATGATTGCCTCCTATGCACTATATTTAGGGCTTGAAACCCTTTGTCGGACAAATGCGGTGATTACCATTTTTTTTCTGGCAAGCATCTCAGTAATTGTTTTATTTGTCTGGTTCAATATTGATTTTGAAAATTTTAAGCCAATACTTGCCACAGCCCCAGAAAAGATTATTCTTGGCTCCCTTTCACCGGGAAGCTGGTTTGGGGAATGTGCAGTAATATTGATGTTAGCACCTTTTTTGGCAGATAAGAAGAAGGCTACCCATATTACTGTTTGTGCTGTAGCAGCGGTATTTTTATGTATGCTGCTAATAACTGTGGGGGTGATTGGTCTTTTTGGGGCTGAATCAGCTTCTAGAATGGTGATTCCTACTTTTTCCATGGCCCGTAATGTAAGGTTTGAAACTCTTCAGGCCCTTGAAAGGGTTGATGTTTTATTTATGGCTGTGTGGGTTGCAGGAATGATCTTTAAATTGGCTACCTTTTTTTTCGCAGGTACCCTGGCCTTTGCCCAATTGTTTAATATTTCGTCCTATAGGCTACTGATAATACCCGGAGCTGTATTGCTAACAAGCTTAGCCCTTGTGTCCTGGGGTAATATAGCAGAACTTATAGAGTTCTCCAGCCAGGTATTTCCAGTGTCTATAAATTTTGTAAACTTTTTCCTAACCAGTCTACTGCTAGTTTTTGTAAATCTTAAGGCAGAGGGGAGGGCAAAGGATGATTAGCTATCTTAAAAGACTCGGGAAAAAAAGAAGAGGAAAATCCTTGCCCGAGGGTAAGCTGAGCCAAGATAATAGGCAGGATTCAGCAAAGGTTTATTCGGAAGACGAATTAAATCAAATAACCTTTACCAAGTCTGTTGAAAAAAATCTTGAATTGGTTAAAGGGATTGTTGGAGCAAATATTGACCTGGTTACTAGAAGGATTAGTCTGGGCAGAAGTGAAATAGTACCGGCAGTAGTACTGTATTTTGATAATTTAATTGATCCCGCCATTTTAGATCAACATATTATCAGGCCCATGGTACTTGAAGCATATAGCTCGGGACTTCACACTGGTCCGGAAATTGCGAGGCAATTGCGCGTAGGAAATCTTATTACCCGGGCAGAATTAAAGGAAATAAATAATTTTAAGGAACTAATGGATGGTTTATTAATTGGGGAAATTTTAGTATTAGTTGAGGGCATGGAGCAAGGTCTATTAATAAGCTCTAAGGGTTACAAAAGTAGAGATATTGCAGAACCAGATTCTGAGCCAGTTGTCAGAGGGCCAAGGGATTCCTTTATTGAGTCTCTAAGCATCAATATTTCCTTAATCAGACGAAGGGTTTTAAGCCCCAATCTGGTTTTTGAATCAATGAAAATTGGCAGTGTAACCAGAACGAAAGTATGTGTAGCTTATATTAAGGGTGTTTGTTCACCTGAATTGGTAAAAGAAGTCCAGGATCGCTTAAGCAAGATCGAGATTGATGGCTTGCTTGAGAGTGGATATATTGAGGAATTGATACAGGATGACCCTTACTCGCCCTTCCCCCAGGTAGGTATTACCGAAAGACCCGACCGTGCAGTTGCCGCAATCTTGGAGGGCAGGGTAATAATCATTACCGATAATACCCCTATGGTTCTAATAGCGCCGGGAGAGTTATTTTCTTTACTGCAAGCTGCCGAGGATCACTATAATAGATATACCTTTGCTACCTTAGTAAGGGTTATAAGATACATGGCCTTTGTTATGGCACTTTTGCTCCCGGCAGCATACATAGCAATTACGAACTATCATCAGGAAATGATACCTACCCAACTGCTGGTTAGCATAATGGCCGCCCGTCTAGGTGTACCGCTGCCAGCCTTTTTGGAGGCACTGCTGATGGAGTTTGCCTTTGAACTGCTTAGGGAGGCGGGGGTGCGTTTGCCTAGGCCGGTTGGCCAGGCAGTAAGTATTGTAGGAGCCTTGGTTATAGGGCAGGCCGCCGTTCAGGCATCCCTGGTTTCGCCGCTGATGGTTATTGTGGTGGCAGTGACTGGTATTGCTAACTTTACAATACCTCAATATAATATTTCCTTAGCAGTAAGAACCCTGAGATTTCCCTTAATGTTTTTAGCAGCCTTTCTCGGTTTGTATGGAGTTATGACAGGATTGATAATTATACTGCTGCATTTGTTTTCATTAAGGAGTTTCGGAGTGCCCTATATGTCACCAATATCACCCTTTAAGCCCAGTGATTTTAAAGATACCTTTATAAGGGCACCCAAATGGTCACAAACCAAACGCCCTTCTCAGCTTACCAGCAATTCTCAGCGCATGGCTGCTATGCAAAAGCCGCACCCTCCAGGGAGTGGAGGTGAGAAATGATGAAGAAAGCAGTGATAGTGCTGTTTCTGCTTGCAGGTATATTTGTTCAAGGCTGTTGGGATCTCACAGAGCCTGAAAGATTGGGGTTAGTTATGGCTGTGGGGATTGATCAGGATGGAGATGATAAGGTTAAAATAATCTGTGCCGAGGTAAATGTGAGGGGCGTTACTGCAGGAGGAGACGGAATGGGGGGGGGTGGAGAACCACCTTTTCACGTTCACACAGGAAGTGGCAGAACAATATTCGACGCCATTAGCAGACTTTCCATGGAGGCCGCCTATAGATTATTTTTTGCCCATACCCAGGTAATTATTTTTTCCGAAGAGTTGGCCACAACTAAGGGGGTTGAGCCAGTAATTGATTTTTTTGAAAGGAATGAGGAAGTTCGCCGGAGCACCTGGTTGCTTGTTGCTAAAAAAGGTGAACTTGACGAGATTATTAAAGGTGATTTACCAATAAAAACCAGTAAGGGACAATTCCTAGGAGGCATTATTGAGCATCTTGATAAGAGTTCCTTTTATGCCCCCAACCGCATGGGAGATTTTATAGAAATGTTTTCAGAGCCAGGCAATGAGCCCTTTACTGCAGGTGTAATGTTAGAAAACATACCTAAGGAGATGAATCCTGCAGCTACTGCCTCACCCCAGAGGCCCCGCACAGCAGACATGCGCATTGCCGATACTGCCGTGTTCAAAAATGGTAAGATGGTAGGATGGCTTAATGAGCAGGAAAGCAGGGGGCTTTTATGGGTTAAGAACCGGGTTGATGGAGGGATTATTACCTTTGAGGAAGATGGTCAATTAATATCCCTAGAAATTATTAATGCCGGTTCTCAGGTTAAATCTGAAGTGCAGGAGGGTAGTATTCAAATAAACATTAAGATTAGGGTAGAGTCCAATATAGGGGAAAGTCAGGCAAAATTGGATTTCAGCAAGCCTGAGGTTATAAAGCTGATAGAGTATTTACAGGGGGAGGAAGTGAAGAGGGAAGTGTTTATGGCCTTGGATAAGGCCAGACAATACAACTCAGACATTTTTGGCTTTGGCAGAATTATTCATGCAAGAAATCCAGGTTTGTGGAGGGAAATCAAGGGTGATTGGTATAGCTATTATCCCGACCTAGCTGTGAATGTGGAGGTTGATTCCAAGATAAGTCGTATTGGACTTATCAATAAACCTGCAGAGAAGGTCAAAGGGGAAGATGATAAATGACAGGCTCGGTGGTGTTGCTTACATTGTTTTTTTCGGGAGTAATCTACCTTCAAATTAGTCCTTTGCTTAAAAGAAAAAATTGGAAGGAGATGATTGCCTATCTATCAATAATGGGAGTTGGTATCTTTTACAGTTATGGTTATGTGCTTAATCTGGAAGTTCCCAACCCCACTGATCTGGTGGAGGCGATATTTAAACCTATGACAAAATTATTAGAAGGATTTTTAGGCAACTAAATTAACTTGGGCTGTATCCCCAGTTAATTTAGTTGGATTTTGTTTGCCCGCTAAAAGCAAAAGCAATGCCCGAAAGTTCCGCCATATCCTTATCCAGGGAGAAAATATCTTCCTTAGAAACTTCTCCTACGGAGCTCTTTCCCAATGCTTTAACCGCCTCTTCCATTTCATAGACAGTGGACCGTAGGAATCTGGCCAGACTTTTAGCACCTTTATTGATATCAAACTTTCCACTGTACTTACCCTCTTGCCAGGCTAACTGGGTAGGAGGTTCAAAGGGAACTACTTTTAAAACCTGGGTATGGGTGGTGGCATAGAGAATGGCTGTCCCTAAATAAACTGCATCTGCACCAAGGGCCATGATTTTAAGACAGTCACCAGGGGTGGAGATTCCCCCGCCAACTAAAAGGCTTACCCTGCCCTTTAAGTTATTGTGCTCCCAGAAATTTCCTGCCCTGGCTGCGGCAATGGCTGTTGGAACTCCAAAATCATCCTCCAAGGTGGGTAAGGAGCCGTGAGTTCCTGCTTCAGCCCCGTCAACACTTACGAAATCCGCTCCTGCCTGGACAATTATCCTTAAATCATCTTCCAGATATTTACCGGCACCTATTTTTACTCCTATGGGTACGCCATTTGTTACCTCTCTTAATTTGCCTATGAGGGCCTTTAAATCTTGCTCCGATTCTATACCTTCTAACCTGTTGTGTATTACCGCATCCTGGCCCCTTTGCAGCCCAAGCCTGCTACGGAGCTTTTCATTCATATTTTCTGCCTTAAGGGTTTTACCGGCGCCTGCATTTGCTCCCTGGCCGAACTGTATCTCGATGGCATCACTTTGCTTTAAATATTTAATCTTTTTATTCCAACTGATACGGGAGTACTGTAGGATTAAATGCTTAGCAGCCTGTCTTTCCTTTTCCAGCCAAGGGCCGAGGCCGGTATTGGTAGATGTTCCGACAGCACTGGCTCCCTTGGCAAAGGCTATTTTGTAGGCCTCAGTAAGGGCAAGTCCATAGGACATACCGGCAACTAAAATGGGAATTTTAAGCTTTAGGGGTTTTTTCGCCTTGGGCCCAATTACTACATTGGTGTCAATATTGGTTTCCCTCTTAGTTGGTAACTTGTGTAGCTGGGCTATGTTAAACATAATTTTATCTAAATAATTATAGCTATTGGGTCCACCAATGGGTCTCTCAATGAAACTATCGGTTTTTGACCTCAATTCGGTTTGTACAAGTTTATTAATACCATATCTTTGTATTGATGTGGCAAGCATCCAAAGGTTCTTTTCATATTTGTCCGTGGTAATGTTATAGGTAATCCAGTCTGCCGTATAGTCAATGACTTTTCTGGTGAGATATATTCCACCCAGAGCGGAAGCTGTGATTAGTGCAAACTTTGATATTAGGTTATCTTGATCATTCATGTAGATTCACCTCCCCATAAAGCTAGTATGAATCCAGTCATGGTTAATTATTAATTAAAAATAAAAAGAGGTATAGAGCGTTAGACGACTCTATACCTTGATAATTTTTTTATAAGATTCCGTGCAGGCTACCGCCTTTGGCACACAGCCTGTCTACCTTACTGGTTACTTCAGGGGATTCAATTAGAGGCGGTGCATGGTGGGGTTTTAGACGTGCATCTATTATTAGGGGTCCCATACAACCCCAGTGCTTATACTCTGTAAAGCTATTCACTCCATATACATCATGGGAGGGATTAGATCGGGTAAAGGTGACCCAGAGGAAATTGTTTATATGCCGGGCTGCAAATTCGCTGTCTTCGGTGAGTACAATTAGAGCGATATCCTCTGGATAATCTGTTTTAGCTAAATGGTTTGCCAACTCTTGGGCATCCTTCTCTCCTGTTTTAGTGTCTATGTATGGAGGTGCACTTATCACCACTACACCGGGTAGTGCTAAAGCCGGCCTAGCAAAGCCGTCCGGCAGTTTTAAATCGCTGCTAAGACTTTTAGCCAAACTGCGTTTCGGTTCTCCAGCAGCAGCTATTACAAGTTTAGAGCCCCGGTTGAAGCCGGTGCCTGAGTAATCCAGGGTGTCTATGGTGGTCATGGTTTGGAAGTGTAAGTCTCGGCGCCAATCTACCCTTTCCAGCACATGGCTGAAATATGCTTGAATATCGTATACGTCCAAACCAGGATGATCCTCTTTGGCAGCAATAAATAGGTATTTAGCTAGGGAGCAGTGTCCAAAGCCCAGGATAGAATTAGCTAAAGTAAGTATTTCCCGGGGTTCTCTGGGTGCATAGGGAATGAACTGCTCTCTGCCAATGGCTAACAGAAGAGGGTGCACACCGGACGCGTCTACGGCATGGAGAGCTTCTACGCCGGGGATTGAAGTAGGAACCACTGGGTCTACAATCTCGTGGATCAGTTTTCCAAATACTGTATCCTCCTGGGGCGGTCTTCCTACCACAGTAAAGGGCCAAATGGCATCCTTGCGATGATATACCTGCTCCACATTGAGGTAAGGGAATTCATGGTGGAGGGAATAGTAGCCCAGATGGTCACCGAAGGGTCCTTCCGGCTTTGTTTTTCCAGGAGTAACAGTGCCAATAATGCAAAAATCCGCGTCTGTTGAAAGGGCATAGCCATTACGATAGGTGTATCTAAATCGACGCCCTGCCAGGAGACCGGCAAATACCGCCTCCGGTATAGCTTCCGGCAGGGGCATAATTGCAGCCAGAGTATGACTTGGGGGTCCGCCAACAAAGATACTGACTTTAAGGGGCTCCCCTTTTTTAAGGGCATTAGCATGATGAAGTCCAATGTCCCGTCTGATTTGGTAATGCAGGCCAATCTCTTTATCTTTAATATACTGGTTACCCGATAGTTGAACCCTGTACATTCCAAGGTTAGAATGCATGATGCCAGGTCTGAGGGGATCTTCAGAATAGACCTGGGGGAGAAGGATAAAGGGCCCACCATCTTGGGGCCAGCATTTTACCTGGGGCAGTTGGCTGATAGTTGTTTGTCCATGAAGTACCGGGCCAGAACCAACTTTTTTAGGTAGGGCCGTTAAACCAGTCATTGATAGACCTGCATATTCCCAGGGACGCCGGATGATTGCCATGGGGTTGGCCGGCACCTGCATAAGCTTCATAACCTTGTCCAGGGTATTCCTGAAGATGAAGCGAGCCCGCTCCAGGGTGCCGAATATATTTGAGACAGCGGGGAAGGGACTGCCCTTCACCCTCTCATAGAGAATGGCAGGACCTCCCCTCTGATAGACACGACGATGAATCTCGGCCATCTCCAGATTCGGATCTACTTCTTCCTTTATTCTTACAAGATGACCGTGCCTTTCAAGATCAATAATACACTCTTTCATACTTTTATATATCATCAACAAATTCTCCTTAAGACAGTGGTCAGTAATATATCCCATCATATCTTATCATAGTACAAATAAAAAATGGAATGGACCCCATTGGTTATTCGAAAAAGTTGCTGAACAAGGGCCATAGTATATGGAATTCTGAAGAATAGGCCTATCTTATAACAAGAGATTGTTTTTTATAAGGTTTATGTATAAGTAATCTAGTGGAGTAAAAACTATTTCTATGGTTAGATGCCAAATTGAAATAGTAGGGAGGAAAAACAATGCCCCAGGGTGCCACTCAAACAAAAACCCTAAAGGTGGGAGATAGGGCCCCCGACTTCACCCTTAAGGCGCACGGTGAACGCACTGTTAAGCTTAGTGATTTCCACGGCAAGAAAAATGTATTTATTGCTTTTTATCCCCTTAATTGGACTCCAGTTTGAGGATTGCAATTACCTTCATACGAGCAGGACTTATCTCGTTTTGAAGAGTTAAATACCCAGGTTCTGGGTATAAGCGTTGACAGCATACCAAGTCATGAAGCATGGCAAAAGTCCATTGGCGGAATAAGCTATCCCCTTTGTGCTGATTTTTACCCCCATGGCGAGGTTACCAAGCAATACGGAATACTTCGTGAGGGAGATCCTTTTCCAGGAATTGCAGAAAGGGCATTATTCATTGTTGATAAAGAGGGAATCATTCGTTTTATCGATGTACACCCAATCGAGAAAAAGCCCAATAATCAGGAGTTATTTGACATACTCAAGTCTTTACAATAATTATCCAAAGCCACCTGCTTTTTTACAGCAGGTGGTCTTTTGATTTTATCTTACAGGTTTTTTAAAATAATGCCATGCCCAAACTACCGTAACAAGCTCCCACCCTTGCTGTCCGTATTCATTGAGTATTCTAGTTGTACGTCCCCCTGTACCCAAAATCAGCACACATTTATATTCAAATCTCATGATATCCTCCCTGTGATCTGATAATTTATAGCATTAGTATTATTGATTCTATAATTTATCAGAAACTTCCTTTGATAATCTGATAAAATATAAAACATATGATTAAGATAAAGTAATGGATATTGCTCCGCTAGTGAAGATTAAGTCTAAAAAATAAGAGGTGTTTTTTCATGTATGCTTATGATAGTTTATGGTCTATTCGGCAGGAGGTTAAGAGCAGGAACCCCCTGGTTTGTAATCTAACAAACACTGTAGTAACAAATTTTACAGCCAACGTACTTTTAGCTGTAGGGGCGTCGCCCCTTATGTCAGAGGGAGAGCAAGAGGCCCTGGAACTATCTAAAATTGTAGATGTATTAGTTCTAAATATGGGTACGCTACACCCAAGACAAGTGGAATACTTTTTAAAGGCAGGTAAAGCAGCGAATGAGGAGCATAAGCTGGTTGTTTTTGATCCGGTAGGAATTGGTGCCACCTCTTATCGAAATCAGACTGCTAGTGACATTATCAATCAGGTTAAACTAGATTTAGTAAGGGGTAATTATGGGGAAATCAGCTTCTTAGCAGGCATTTCAGGACAGACAAAGGGTGTTGATAGTGTAGGTAGTGAGATTAATATAGAGAATATTACTAATTTAGCTAAGCAAAGGGGAATTTTGATAGCAGCCACAGGGACGGTTGATTATGTGACCGATGGTCAAAGGACCTTTTCTAATAAGTCCGGGCATGCACTTCTTCAGCTGGTCACAGGGACAGGCTGTGCCCTAAGTTCCTTAGCTGGGGCCTTTATGGCTGTTTCAGAGGACAAAGCCCTGGGAGTTCTAGCGGCTTTAGCCTATTATGGGGCTGCTGCTGAAAAGGCAGCTGCCAATAGTCAGGGTCCTGGTTCCTTTGCAGTGAATTTCCTGGATGCCTTACATAGTCTTAAATTTGAGGAGTTCAAACAAATCATGAGTAATTAAATGGAAAATGCAGAGGGGCAGTGATGATTTGGAAAACTATATAAAGACCGGCAAAATTCAAGTATCCCAGGTCCTTTTTGACTTTGTTAATTTAGAAGTTCTTCCTGGCAGTGGCCTGGACAGGGAAAAGTTTTGGTCTGATTTAGAATTATTGATTAGCGACCTGACCCTGCAAAATAAAAATTTATTAGCCCGTAGGGACGAGCTGCAGGGCCAAATAGACACCTGGCACAAGAAAAACCAGGGAAACTTTGATTTTACAGAGTACAAAGAGTTTTTAAAGGGCATCGGTTATCTAGAACCTGAAGTGGGAGATTTTACAATTACCACCCAAAGGGTAGACAGTGAAGTTGCAGCACAAGCTGGTCCCCAATTGGTGGTTCCTGCGACAAATGCCCGTTATGCCATCAACGCTGCCAATGCCAGGTGGGGTAGTCTTTATGATGCCCTTTATGGAACCGATGCCATTAGTTATGAGGGGGCTGAGTGCGGGAAGGGATATGATCCTGTTCGAGGGGAAAGGGTAATAGCCTTTGCAAGGGATTTTTTAAATCAGACAGTACCCTTAATGGAGCAGTCCCATAAAGAGGTGATTCAGTATATCATCTCAGGGGCAAAACTAAAGGCTAAACTTGGAAACGGTGAAATCACTGAGCTTAAGGATAATTCAAAATTTGTGGGCTATCTGGGGCAGCCGGAAGCGCCTACGGCTATATTATTCCAAAATAATGGGCTCCACTTTGAAGTTCAAATTGACAGAAACCACTCGATCGGTAGAGATGATAAGGCTGGGGTAAAGGACATACTAATGGAAGCTGCCCTAACCACCATTGTTGATTGTGAAGATTCGGTAACAGCCGTAGATGCAGATGATAAGGTGCTGGTTTATCGTAATTGGTTGGGGCTAATCAAGGGAGACCTAAAAGCTACCTTCAAAAAGGGTGACCAAGGGATCGTCAGGGAACTCAGCCCAGATCGCAGTTATAACTCTCCTGCTGGAGGGGAAATCAAGCTAGCCGGACGTTCCCTCCTATTGGTTAGGAATGTTGGACATCTAATGACCATAAACGCTGTGCTGGATCAGGATGGCAAGGAAGTGCCGGAAGGAATTTTAGACGGTGTTTTTACAAGCCTAATTGCCAAACATGATCTTTTAGGTAACAGCAAGTATAAAAATTCTCGGCAAGGCTCCATATACATAGTTAAGCCCAAAATGCACGGCTCAGAGGAAGTGGCCTTTGCTGATAAACTTTTTGCGCGGATTGAAGACATGCTGGAACTGGCCAGGAATACTATAAAAATCGGTGTTATGGATGAAGAACGCCGGACAACCTTGAATTTGAAGTCCTGCATTAGTAAAGTTAAGGAAAGGGTTGTTTTCATCAACACTGGATTTTTGGATCGCACCGGGGATGAAATACATACTTCTATGGAAGCAGGACCCATGATTCGTAAGAACGAAATGAAAAACTCCAAGTGGCTGCAAGCTTATGAACAGTGGAATGTGGATGTGGGCTTAGCATGTGGTATGCAAGGGAAGGCCCAGATAGGGAAAGGAATGTGGGCCATGCCGGATCGCATGGATGATATGGTTAAGCAAAAGGCCGGCCAGCTATTAGCCGGGGCCAACACGGCCTGGGTACCTTCACCAACCGCAGCCACCTTACATTCATTGCATTACCATCAAATTAATGTACCCGAGGTTCAGAAAAAACTGTCAGGGAAATTCCAGGCTTCCTTGGATGATATCTTACAGATACCTGTGACTAATGACCCTAAATGGAGCAGTGAGGAAATCCAGCAGGAATTGGATAACAATGCCCAGAGTATATTAGGCTATGTAGTTCGCTGGGTGGAGCAGGGTATCGGCTGCTCAAAGGTGCCAGATATAAATAATGTAGGGCTCATGGAGGACAGGGCTACGTTGCGAATTTCCAGCCAGCATATGGCCAATTGGCTGTATCATGGTATTTGTACCGAGGAACAGGTATTAGAGACATTGAAAAGAATGGCCAAGGTGGTGGATGAGCAAAATGCAGGTGATCCTTTCTACCGCCCCATGTCTAAAGACTATAATAATTCTGTGGCCTTCCAAGCTGCATGTGACCTTGTATTCAAAGGCCGGGAGCAGCCAAATGGCTATACTGAGCCAATTTTGCACCGCAGGCGTGCAGAGGCGAAGGCCAAATTTGTCACACAATGCTAGTTAGAGATAGGCCCCTAATGTCCTAGGATATTAGGGGCCTTGCTGTGCAGAGGATAGTCATCTTTTTATCTTTTGCTTGTTGTAGCCCTTATTATTATAAGGGCTAAGTTTTGCCAGCCACTCTTCCTCCAGTTTTGAAACTGCATCCCGCCATTGTTCCTTTGCTATTTCCTCAGGGTTAATAGTCTCTAGAATATCAAAGGTGAAGGCATCCTGACCAAATAAATGCCAATCTTCCTGCAATTTAATATTTCGATGAACCCTGTAATTTAGTTGAAAACGGTGGCTATTAAAACTGCCTGGCAGATTCAGACTGCCACCAATAAAAATTTTACCTGTTTTCTGATTCTTTATTTGATATACTCCCATGGGACGGGTACTTTGCTTATAGTTTAATATAAGTTCTCTTCTATTGCTCAAAATATTCAACTTCCTTTTTTATTATTTAGGGTTACATCTACAATTTAACCCAATACAAACTACCGTCTTGGGTTCGCTCCATAAACCCATAATCTATTAAATTACGACGGAGTAAGACATAGTCGCTATAGTATTTTTTTAAAATCTCATTAACTTCTTTTTCAGCATAGGTCTTATCAACATCAAAGCTTTTTATAAGATGCCTTAATATTACAACCCTCTTTTTCTCCTTCAGTGGATATAGTTCAAGGGGACCATGGAGTCCTTGTTTAAAATAAGCCCCTAATATTTTTTTGCTGTCTTCCTCGGTGATAGCAAAACGGTCATCTACCATCTTGGTGTTCCTCGGGATTTCAATGAAGGAACTCTTTTTTGGAACCCTCTCACCTAGCAATTCCATAATGGCCAGGAATATTTTTGCTTGCTTCTGCTTTTCCCGCAGGCTGAAGCGATGATTGCGAATGGTGGAGGTGCTATTGCTGCCAATTGCTTTAGCTACCTCATTATCACCATTGCCATCAAAGAAAAGTTCAAGTATTGTTTTCTGGTGGTCCGTTAGACCTGTTAATTTTTTATCCAGATTAAGGAGAAAGTGAAATGTAGACTTATGCTCCTGCTGGACGTGGATATGGATAATTTTTTTAGCTTCGTATAATTGGCCGTCACTTGGATAAATTACACCATCTAAAAAACTTCTCCCGCAAATGAGACAAATAAATTCATCAGCCTGCTGTAGGAAACCCTTTTTAATGTCCTGAAGGGAGGCTTGCCAAAACAGTTCGGAAATATTATTCATTTTGTAAACACCTCTTATAATTATCTACTGAGCTCATAGATATAATATTATTATGTTTGTAAAAAGTCAAGCCAATTTTAAAAGTATCTACGATATAACTAGACGACAGCAAAAAACGTCTGGATAATAATCAGATACAATGGGCTGTTTTAGAGTATAAAAAAACCCTGTGCCAATATACACAGGGTTTTTACTCAAGCTTGATAACTGTCAATAAATTTTTGCCTGCAGTCCCAACTGCAAAAATAATGTTCTTTATCGTCTTTACTTAAAATATAGGCCTTATTCCTAGGGATAGCACAGCCACATATGTTGTCTTGGACCATTTCTACTACTTCCTTTTCTGCTACTTCCTTTTCTGCTGGTTCTTCTATTTTAATTTGCTTAAGCTCTTCTTCCCTTGCTTGGGTGGCCTTTTTGATCCGGGATAGCTCAAATAACCGGAATACGCTTCTCACAATCATAAAAATAAACAATAAACTCAGGACATTCAAAACAACTTCCATCTCTCCATCCACTCCTTAATCTTAATTTTTAAATATCTAAATTTAATTATTTTTCAAGGATCTTAAAACCATCTGATAGGCCCCTTTAATCATATTTAATTCTTCTTCTGACAGGTTTTTAAAACGGTCAAACAGCAGCTCTAATCTTTTGGTGTCTATTTCATCTAGTACCTTGAAGCCCTTTTGGGTTAGTTTAAGCCAAACGATTCGCCGATCCTTTTCACTTCTTACCCGCTCAATCCAATCATTTTTATAAAGGCGGTCTAAAATCGTTGTGGTGGCGGCTGGCGATATACCCAGTATATGGGCTATGTCTGCAGCCTTGCAGTTCTCATTAGTACTAATTAGTTTTAGTAATACAAACTGGCTAGGAGTTATAGTATGATGCAACAATTCTTTGACCTGGCAATTGTTCTCAATTGTAATTTTTTCATATAAATTATCAATTTCAATGACAATTTTTTTCTTATCTACCAATTTTTTATCTCCTTGAAATTTATTAATGTGATTATAAACAAGGATATATACTTATGTCAATTAATAATTAATATAATTAACTATTTTGTAAGGGTAACAATAAAAGTTAAAAGTGGAAAAAAACAAAAATTGAACATTGTAAAGGACAGGAATATAATTAGGCTACCTAATTAATTTTATTACTAACAATAGTAAATTAGCTCAAAAGATTGGGGTGGAACAATGGTCTTAAAGGCGGGTTCTACAGGAGAAAAACTATTTAACTCATTTATGCAGTTCAAAAAAGCAGATTGGCATCAAAATACCATTGATGGATGCAGGTATAGTGAGATTAAGGTATTATTTTGCATAAAACAAGGAAGTAAATCCCATGCATCGGAAATGAAGGTATCAGACATTAGTAAGTATCTGAAGGTAACTGCTCCAACTATTACTCAATTAATAAAGAGCCTAGAAGCCAAGGGATTGGTGGAGAGAAATATTGATCAGACGGATAGACGGGCAGTGCGGATTAAGCTCACAAGCCAGGGGGAGAAGATTACCGAGAGGGCTGAGAATGCTTTTTATACCTCCTTTAATGGTTTAGTTGAATATTTAGGAGAAGAGCAAAGCAATCAATTGGCGGATTTATTATCTAAGGTTTTTACCTACTTTAAAGAGCAGGATAATAGGATCATTTAAGGCCACTAGATGGAGATGATAAAAAAGTGATAAAGCTGCTGAGGTTACTTAAACCCTATAAATTTCATATTGCCCTTGTGTTGGTTCTTATTTTTTTACAATCTCTTTCCGATTTATATTTACCTACTTTAATGTCGGATATTGTTGATATAGGGATTGTAAAGGGAGATACACAATACATTATCAAAATTGGTACTCTAATGCTATTAGTTACCGCCTTGGGTACATTTTGTTCCATAGTAGCAAACTTTTTTTCATCCAGGGTATCAGCGGGCTTTGGCCAGAATCTTCGTGCCAGAGTCTTTACCCATGTTGAAAATTTTTCTTTACAGGAGTTTGATAAGCTGGGGACAGCATCCCTTATTACCAGGACAACAAATGATATTACACAAATCCAACATGTCCTTGGTATGATGCTGCGGCTGATGATCATGGCTCCCATGTTATGCATTGGCGGAATCATCATGGCTGTATCCATGGATGCACAGCTTTCATTAGTTTTGGTGGTGGTTATTCCCTTTCTTGCTGTGGCTATATTTGTGGTTGCCTCCAAGGGGATACCTTTATTTAAGGCCATGCAGCTTAAACTTGATAAATTAAATTTAGTTTTGCGAGAGGGACTTATTGGCATTAGGGTGATTCGCTCCTTTAACAGAACCGATTATGAAAGCAAAAGATTTAATGAAGCAAACCAGGAGCTTACAAATACAGCCATAAGGGTAAATAGGATTATGGCATCTATGATGCCGCTGATGATGTTGGTACTTAACTTTTCAACCATAGCTATTATTTGGTTCGGTAGTATACGAATAGATAACGGAAACATGCAGGTGGGCGCTTTAATGGCCTTTCTTCAATACGCCATGCAGATTTTATTCTCACTATTGATGGTTTCCATGATGTTTGTGATGATTCCCAGGGCCTCGGTATCTGCTGCTAGGATTAATGAGGTACTGGATTTGACTTCATCCATAAAGGATCCAGTTTATGTTATTGAACAGGTATCTTCCCCAAAAGGCTATGTAGAGTTTAAAGATGTTGCCTTTAGCTATCCAGGGGCAGAAGAACCTGCCCTTGCAAACATTACCTTCACCACCAAACCAGGTGAAATCACGGCAATTATCGGTGGGACAGGCTCTGGAAAAACCACATTGGTTAACCTTATTCCTAGATTCTATGATGTTGACAGCGGCAGTATCCAAGTTAATGGCGTAGATATAAGGGAGATGTCCCAGGAAAGTTTACGGGCTAAAATTGGGATTGTACCACAAAAGTCAGTGCTGTTTACAGGTACCATCTCGGACAATATTCGTTATGGGAATGAAGCTGCCCTGGATGAAGAAATAAAGCAGGCAGCTCAAGTGGCACAGGCATCAGAATTTATTGATGGTATGAAGGATGGTTATGACTCCATGATCTCCCAGGGGGGAACAAATATTTCTGGTGGTCAGAAACAGCGTTTATCCATCGCCCGGGCCTTGGTGAGAAAACCAGAAATCTATATCTTTGACGATAGTTTCTCCGCCCTTGATTATAAAACCGATGCAAGATTGCGGGACGCTCTAAGAAAAGAGATCATTAATTCCAGTGTGCTGGTTGTTGCCCAGAGAGTAAGCAATGTAAGGGATGCAGATCAAATTATTGTACTAAATCAGGGTAGAATTGTGGGGAAGGGTAAGCACCAGGAGTTGATGGAAAACTGTGAGGTATACAGGGAGATTGTCTTCTCGCAGATTTCAGAGGAGGAGATCGCTTGAGTAGAAAAGATAGAAAGCAGCGGCTTGGTGGAGGGGCTTTGGGACATGGGTTTGGCCCTCAGGTAACCTTACCCGGCCAAAAGGCAAAGGATTTTAAGGGAACACTCAAAAGGCTGTCGATGTACCTTAAACCATATAAATATCAGTTTTTAGCTGTTTTTTTAGCCGCTGTCCTTAGTACCGTCTTTAATATTTTTAGCCCCAAAATACTGGGTCAGGCTACCACCAAACTTTTTGAAGGCATTATGCTGAAAGCCCAGGGGATACCAGGGGCTAGGGTTGACTTTGATTTCATTACTCAAATACTAATAACTTTAGTATTCCTTTATCTATTTAGCTCTCTCTTTAGCTATATTCAGCAATATATTATGGCAGGAGTTGCCCAGAAAACTGTCTATAACCTGCGTAAGGAAATAAATAGCAAGCTTTCCCGGCTGCCCCTTAAATACTTTGACGCCCAAAAACATGGTGAAATCCTGAGCAGGGCTATTAACGATGTAGATAATATCAGCACAACCTTACAGCAGAGTTTAGTGCAAATTACTACCTCTGTGGTTACCCTTGTGGGTATAACTGTGATGATGTTAACTATTAGCCCGGTAATTACCCTTGTCTTGATTGTTACGCTACCCCTGAGTTTTATTGTCACCATGTTCATTGCCTCCCGTTCTCAAAAATATTTTATGGGACAGCAAGGGGCATTAGGAGAGCTTAATGGCCACGTTGAGGAAATGTATACAGGCCACCAGGTAATTAAGGCCTTTGGGCATGAAGATAAATCTGTACAGCAATTCAAGGAGATTAATGAAAAACTGTATAACTCAGGTTGGAAGGCCCAGTTTATATCCGGCATCATCATGCCCTTGATGAACTTTATTAATAATATCGGCTATGTAGTAGTTTGTGTCATGGGAGGGGTAATGGTTACAAGAAGGGCTATTGAAATTGGAGATGTTCAAGCCTTTATTCAATATACCAGACAATTTTCCCAGCCAATTACCCAGGTGGCTAACATTGCCAACGTGATCCAATCCACCATTGCATCTGCTGAGCGTGTTTTTGAAATTATTGATGAGCAAGAAGAAATTGATGAGCCAAGCAAGGTACAAATAAAAGCACCCAAGGGAGAGGTTGCCTTTGAGAAGGTTAAATTTGGTTATAAAGAAGATGAGATCCTAATTAGGGATATGAATCTTGAAGTTAAGCCAGGCCAAACCATCGCCATAGTTGGACCCACCGGTGCAGGGAAAACAACCTTGATCAACCTGCTTATGCGTTTCTATGGAATAAGTGAAGGTAAGATAACGATTGATGGAGTTAATATTAAGGATCTGAAGCGGGGTGAACTGCGTAGCATGTTTGGGATGGTGCTTCAAGACACCTGGCTATTTAATGGGACAATTAAGGATAATATTGCCTACGGTAAGGAAGGGGCAACTGAAGAAGAGGTTGTTTGGGCGGCCAAGACTGCCCACGCGGATCATTTCATTAGAACCTTGCCTAATGGCTATGATACGGTGTTGAATGAAGAGGCCTCTAATATATCTCAGGGGCAAAAACAGCTCCTAACCATAGCCCGTGCTCTCCTTGCCGATCCTGCTATTTTAATATTAGATGAAGCTACCAGCAATGTAGACACCAGAACAGAGGTGAATATCCAAATAGCTATGAAAGAGCTAATGAGAGGCAGGACCAGCTTTGTCATTGCCCACAGGCTATCCACCATTCGCGATGCAGACTCAATTATTGTCATGAATAATGGGGAAATTATTGAACAGGGATGCCATGATCAACTTATTGCTAAGGGTGGTTTTTATGCTGACCTTTACAATAGTCAGTTTGCCAGGGGGAATCTGGCAGGATAACTTTGAAATTAAGACTGCCGTCAAAACCCTTCGGTTAGACGGCAGTCTTAATTTTTTCATAAGTATTTCAAAAACCTTACATTTTTACAAATCGACAAAAAGTTAATATTTAGTTAACGAAATAATGGGCTAACAATGGTAAAATATTCTATGTTACAAGAAATGTGGGGTGACTGTAGATGAAACTTTTTAAAGAAAAGAAATTAAACATTGGTTCAAAGTTAATGCTAATTGGTCTAATACCTGTGGTTCTATTCATTTTTTTAAATCTCTTCCTCATTATTCCGGAGTTGAAGAAGGATATTTTTAATGAAAAGGACTTGCAGATTAAGGAGTTGGTAGAATCCGGATATTCTATCCTTGAGCATTATCAAAGCCTAGAGCAAAACGGTACATTAAGCAGGCAAGAAGCCCAGGAACATGCTATGGCAGCAATTAAGAAAATGAAGTATGGTGAAGACGGCTACTTTTGGATAGATAACACTGACTATGTTGTGGTTATGCATCCCGTTAGTCCCCAACTAGATGGAACGAATCGATATGAGACTAAGGATGCTAAAGGTAAGCTGCTGGTAAGGGAATTTGTTGATGGTGCGGTGAAGAACCAGGCTGAAGGTTATTTTGCAGATTTTTGGTTTCCTAAACCCGGTACAACCGAGGCTTATCCCAAAAGAGGTTACCACAAGCTTTTTGCTCCCTGGAACTGGATAATCAGTACAGGAATATATGTGGATGATGTGGACAGTATCATAAATAAAAAAATTATCGCTATCGTAATCATAAACCTTGTGGTTGCCCTGTTGACCATCCTCCTAATATACTGGTTTTCTAAAGTGGGAATTATTAATCCCCTACATTCCGTTCTTAATAAGCTGGGGGACATGTCTAAGAATGGCGGTGATTTAACCCAAAAAATTGTAATAAAAAATAATGATGAGTTGGGTGATCTCACCCGGGCAATGAATGATATGACCGAAAGCTTCAGGCAGCTAATGGTAGAAGTCCTGCAGAAAGCTCAAACTGTGGCAACTGCATCGGATCAACTGTCCGCCAACTCACAGCAGACCTCTGCAACCATAAGTGAAATGACCGCCAGCGTAAGTAATGTTGCAGAAAGGGCTGAGGAAGTGGCAGCCAACACCCAGAAAATAGATGAAGCAGCTAAAAAGGCCAATCAATATGCTGACATGGGAGCAGAGGGTATAGATAAAATCCATGTTCAGATGGGATCAATTGAAAAATCCACAGCAAGTGTAAATACCGTGATCAATAATTTAAACAATACATCTAGCCAGGTTACCCAGATTGTAAGCCTTATCAATAGCATTGCAGAGCAAACCAATCTACTTGCCTTAAATGCTGCCATTGAGGCAGCCAGGGCTGGAGAACAGGGCCGTGGCTTCGCAGTGGTGGCGGAAGAGGTAAGAAAGCTGGCAGAACAGTCTGCCGGAGCTTCTAAAGAAATCTATACTCTCATCAGCAATATGCAAAATGACTCCCTGAAGGCCGTTGAGGCAATAGAGAGCAGCACCCAGGATGTCAGAACTGGTATCCAGGTCATTGGAGAAGTTGGCGATCAATTTATGAATATCATAGAAACAGTTAAGGGCCTAGCAGCAGGAACCCAGAGGGTAACGGCGGCCATTGATGAAATAACCCAGTCGGTTCAAAATGTAGCAGCCATGTCTGAAGAACAGACAGCGGCCATGGAGGAAGTGGCATCTTCAGTGGAGGATTTAGCTAGTATGGCAAACTCCTTAGAGAATATGGTAAATAAATATAAGCTGTAAAGACAGAAAAGGGGCATCGGTGGATGCCTCAGGCTGTTGTAAAGATATAACTGGGTTTTAATAATCCCGAGCAGCGAAATTCGGAGCAGTGGAAACAGCGCTTCGCGAAGCTGAGGATGCGAAAATGGGTGCCCGGACATGGACGTCCGGGCAAGCCTGAGGTAAACACGATGTTTACTCGAAGGCGGCCCATTTTCGCCCGAAGCAAGGGATTAGCGCTGTCCACTGCGGAGATAGGAGTCGTGAGGGATTATTAAAACCCGAATATAGGTAGTTTCTCGACAATCTGGGGCATCGGTGGATGCCTCTTTTTTTATGGATAAAATGACTAACCAAATATTCCCGGGTATTTGATGCTAAAGCTGGATTTATATTAATCATGTCTGTATTTGGAAGCTAGATAAAATTGGGAGTATGCATGATGATAAAAGATGACACAGACCTCTGGTGGAAGAGGGGAGTTATATATCAAATATATCCCAGGAGCTTTATGGACACCAACCATGACGGCATCGGTGATTTAAAGGGTATTATCTCTAAATTGGACTATTTAAACGATGGGACAACAAATTCTTTAGGGGTAGATGCAATTTGGGTATCTCCCATATATAAATCGCCCATGAAGGATTTTGGCTATGATATCAGCGATTATCGGGACATAGATCCTATTTTTGGGGATATGGCTGATTTTAAGATGCTGATTAAGGAAGCACATAAACGTAATATAAGGGTGATTATGGATCTTGTTGTAAACCACACATCGGATAAGCACCCTTGGTTCATGGAATCAAAAAAATCAAAGGATAACCCAAAGCGGGATTGGTATATTTGGCATGGTAGAAGGCCCAATAATTGGGTAGCTGTATTCGAACTGAGGAATGCCTGGTGGCATGACAAAGACACAGGAGAGTACTACCTAGGGACATTCACCAAGCATCAGCCGGAGCTGAACTGGCGGAATTCAGAAGTTAAAAAGGCCATTTTCAATATGATTGAATACTGGCTGGACCTAGGGGTAGATGGCTTCCGAATGGATGTGATAAATTACCTAATCAAGGACGATCTGTTAAGGAATAACCCCTGGAAGCTATCCTTTAATCCCATTGATGTGCAGGAGCATATTTATGATCGGAATAGGCCTGAAACCCATGATATATGTAAGGAAATAAGGAAAATAACTGATAAATATGAGGATAGGATGCTGGTGGGAGAGATTTATACAAATAGTGTAAAGGAGGCCGTAGCTTATCACGGCACTGGTAATGACGAACTCCATTTGGCCTTTAATTTCAGTTTTCTATTCCAAAATTGGAGTGCCAGGGGCTTTTATCAAAATATAAAGGAATATTACAATTCACTTCCCAAGGACGCCTGGCCCAATTTCACTTTAAGTAACCATGACCAGCCACGGCACCACTATCGCTACAGAGCGGGAAAAAACACCGATGCCAGGGCAAGGGTAGCTGCAGCAATGCTTATGACCCTTAGGGGGACACCTTTTATATATTATGGTGAAGAAATCGGGATGACCAACGGAAAAATTATCAGAAAAGCCATTCAGGACCCTTTGGGTAAGCGAGGGTGGCCCTTTATAAAGGGGAGAGATGCTGAAAGGACTCCAATGCAGTGGGATGACACACTAAATGCCGGTTTCTCCGATACTTCTACCTGGCTTCCGGTGAATCAAGATTATAGAGAAAAGAATGTAGCAAACCAGCTTAAACAGGAAGGTTCCCTGATAAATTTCTATAAAAGATTGATTTGGCTCAGGAAAGGCAGCAATGCCCTCTCTGTAGGAAGTATTGAGTTTCTAGAAAAAGCCCCTGAGCAGGTACTATTTTATTGGAGGAAATATGAACATGAACAGGTGATTGTAATACTGAACTTTTCTGACCAACACCAGATACTTGATGGGTCATTAATTGGAAGAGTACAAATAATTTTAGGCACTCACAGATGGTCAGGGGAAGAAATTACCTTAACTGCTGCGAATAAATTTAAAATTTATCCCTATGAGGTTCTATTGATAAACCCTGCCTGACTTCTTTCACAATTTCCCACAATCCGTTGATAATTATTCCACATTTGGATAGTACATTTATTCTTGGAAGAAATATCGTGGGGTGAGAGGTCATGGGTCTAAAGAAATTAACAATTCTATTAATGGTTGCAATTCTGGCTTTTGTATCAGGGTGTAGTACTAATGGAGAAGCCAATAAAGGGGCAAATGCAGCAACCGTAGCCTCCAATTCTGAAACAGAAAGGATTGCTATTCCCAGTGAGAACCCTGAGCTAATGGGGAGGGTTAAGGAGATTGTGGGCAATGAGGTCACAATCTATAAGATGGATACGGCTCAAAACGAGGGTGCAGGGGAGGGTCAAAGGCCAAACCCTGGTCAAGAAGAAGCTCAGAATAATCCAGGGCAAGGTCAACAGCAGGGCCAAGCTCAAAGTCAGCAGGGTCAAAGGCCGGAGAACATGGGACCAAGGATGGTCATTAGTGATGAGACTGAGACCTTTATTATACCTGTAGGAACACCCATAGTAATGCTGCAGAGGGGTTCTGCTGAGTCCAGTACAGTAGCATTAACAGAAATTAAAAAGGATCAAATGTTAAGGATTTGGAAGCAGGAGGGTGAAATCTCCTTAGTTCAAGTTATCGGCAGCATGGGGGCAGGTAACAGACAGGGTCAAGGACAAGGTGGTAGAGGTCAAGGCATGGGCGGCGGTGGTTTTGGGCCGCCGCCAGGAATGGGTGGCGGTGGATAATGGGTAAAAATTGTGTCATTGATGCCAGAAACATAGTAAAGATTTACGAGAATGGTGCGGAAGAGTTAAAGGTTCTTGATGATGTAAGTTTACAGGTCTATCAGGGGGACTTCTTTGCCATCCTAGGTCCTTCCGGGTCGGGTAAATCCACCCTAATGAATATACTTGGCTGCTTGGATTTACCAAGTACAGGGGAGTACTATTTAGATGGGGTAGATGTTTTAGCAGCCGAAGAGAATCAATTGGCAGATATAAGGAATAAAAAAATTGGCTTTATCTTTCAGAAGTTTAATCTTCTGCCCAGATTAACAGCTGCCCAAAATGTCATGCTTCCCTTGCTGTACAGGGGAGAGGACGAAGCAAAAGCTTTTCAATTAGCTAAAGAAAAGCTCAGTCTGCTTGGGTTAAGTGAAAGGATTAATCACAGGCCAAACGAGCTTTCCGGGGGACAGCAGCAAAGGGTCGCCATTGCCAGGGCCATTATCGGCTCACCACAGCTTTTGCTGGCGGATGAACCAACGGGGAACCTGGATAGCAAGTCCAGCGGAGATGCCATGGAGATATTTAGGGAGCTAAACAGACAAGGAAATACCATAGTGATTATTACCCATGATACAGAAGTGGCGGATCAGGTCAAAAAAATAGCATACATACGGGATGGTAAGATTCATGAAAATTATTAAAAACTGGTGGAAGCAGCTTAAAAGCAAAAAACTTTTACTGGCGGGAGTTATGGTAACTGTTCTGGTAATTGCAGGCACGGGAGTATGGATGCAAAAAAAGAGCAGTAATGATACGACAGAAATACAGTATGAACAGGCCAGGGTCACGAGGGACAATATTATAGTAGGTTTTGATTCCGACGGAAACATAAACTATTCTAAGGTAAATTTAAGGTTTGGAGTAAAAGGAACAATTTCAGAAATATTAGTGACTGAGGGAGATGAGGTACAAAAGGGAGCGGTTATAGCAAAGTTATATGACCGGGATTACCAGGATCAGTACCAATTGGCCCTAGCCAAATTAAGCGATTCTCAGGAACAGGAGATAACAAACCTGTTGGATTCTGAACTAAGGTTAATGAATCTCGAAGCTGAATTAGAAAGGCAGAGGGATTTATATGATGAGATGGAAACCATCCCAGAGGCTTATTCAGCTAACGAGTTAAAGTTAAAGAAGTTGGAGTTAGCCGGCAAAGAGACGGAATATGAGCATTTAAAAAGAAAGTACGAAATCCAAAAAAACAAAAGCATCAGCCAGGATGAGCTATCGGTAAAAATGGCTTTAGAAAACTTAGAGGAGACTATTCTATATGCCCCTGTCTCCGGTACCCTTCTCAGTTTGGCCAACAAAGCCGGAGAAAGGGTCTCTGATGAGCAGGATTTTGCAGTGCTTCATGAAAATGATGCTGTCAAAGCTTCAACAAGGGTTATAGAGTATGATGTGGGACAAATAAAGGTTGGGCAAAAGGTATATGTTACAGTTGAGGCATTGCCGGATCAAAGGTTTACAGGTCAAGTAAGCAAGGTTAATTCCCTGCCGGTTTCAGATTCTACAGGTTTAGTAAATTACGAGGTTGAAATTGATATTCTTGATCCATCAGGTGAGCTAAAGGATGGTATGAATTGCTCAGTTTCCTTTGTCATCAAGGAGGTCACTAATTGCTTAATTGTACCCTACCGGGCTATTAAAATTGTAGAGGGTAAGCAAGTGGTTAATGTTATTGATGAAAATGGCAATACCATCGAGAAACAGATAAAAGCAGGTTTCACCGATGGAACCAATGTTGAAATACTGGAAGGCTTAAACGTAAATGAGACCGTCATTTACACAAGAAGCAGGTGATTCTTTGCGACTAAAACAACTTATTAAACTAATTTTAACAAATATTTCCCATAATAAAACCCGAACCTTCCTGACAACCTTGGGAGTTATTGTCGGTACAGCCACAATCTTTTTGGTGGTGGCAATTGGGAAGGGCAGTGAGGACCAGGTCAATGCCCAATATTCTAGATTAAATGTTGGTACAATTATGATTTCTGCCGCCCAGAGGGGAAGTGTTGCAGATCCCCTCACCAAAGATGATGCAGCACAGCTCATGGAAAGTGCCAATATTGCGGAAGCTTACCCGGTTTTGCGTGGTCAAGGGGATATCAATTATACAAATTACTCCTCCAGAAGCAGCTACCAGGCTATACTTCCTGGTTTCCAGGACAGCAACAATCTAGTTATTGAGCAAGGCAGGGCCCTTGAGGAAGAGGATGAAGAGAAAAAGAGCCGGGTAGCTGTACTAGGAGCAGAGCTTGCCCACCTGCTAACGGATGGCAACCCTTCTGAAATAGTTGGGCAAAGCATCAGTATCAGTGGTAGAAAGTTCGAGGTAATCGGTATATTTGAGCGGGTGGGGGATGCCGGCGGACAGGGAAGCTACGATGACTCAGCCTTTATAGCTTACACAGTGGGAGAAAAGTATTTGTTAGGCACCAGGGCTAACCCCACCATTATTGTACAAGCCACAGGATTAGATACTGTACAGGCAGCTATAGATGACATTACCTTCATTCTTGATGAAACCCATCGTATAGGTGGCTCACAGCAATTTCGAATTTTTGACGCCGGCAGCAGATTGGCCGCAGCTCAGGAGACAGCCAGGACCATGTCACTACTTTTACTGGCTGTGGCAGTGGTGGTACTGATTGTTAGTGGTATTGGCATTATGAATGTAATGTTTGTGACGGTAAAAGAAAGGACCAAAGAAATTGGAACCTTAAAGGCCATAGGAGCTAAAAGGAAAGAAATCCTAAGTCAGTTTTTAATTGAAGCGGTCATTATAAGCTTGGTAGGGGGGGTAATAGGTGTAATCATAGGTTTTGTGACAATTCCCATGTTATCATATTTTGAGCTTCCGGCAGTTGCTTCTGTGAATGGTGTTTTCTTAGGATTGGTCTTCTCGGTGGTGACGGGAGTTTTCTTCGGATTTTACCCGGCATATAAGGCCGCGGACTTGAATCCAATAGAAGCTTTAAGATATGAATAGGCGGTGATTAAAGTGAGACAGAAACTAATTATTATCATGATTATAGTATCTATGTTAACTGGTTATTCAGCAGCCTATGCCTCAGAGGAAGAGAGAGAAGTGATCAACCTAGAAAAGGCAATTTCCTTGGCTAAGGCCAACAGCAGAGAACTAGCCCAGTATGAGTTGAACAGGGATATAGCTAAACAAAGGCTAAACCAGGCTGAGTACCAGCGTGATAGTGAATGGCAAAGATATAATAGCTTAGGCAGTGCCTATGATGCCTTGCTGCAAAATCCAGATGCCACCTCTGAGGATATAAGAGAAGCTGAAAAAAATCTTGATTCACAGTACGAAAAAATAAATACATCAAACAGTACCAGGAGTGCTGAGAACAACTACAATGATTTAAAGAAACAGGTCGACAAGTACCTGAAACAGTTAGAATACGAGGTTGAACAATACTATACCACCATTTTAAATCAAGAAGAGAGCTTACAGACATTAAAGAGGGAATTGGAATTAAAACAATCTCAAATGAATATTGAGTATGCTAAGCTGCAGCTTGGCAGCAGTAGTCGAGCTAATATTGATCAGCTTACCACAGAGATAACAAACTTGAATAAAAGACTAGTGGAAAGCACTAACTCATTAAATATAAACAAGGGTAAATTAAATGATATTTTGGGTAGAGACTTTAGTGATGAACTAACCTTAGACCACTTCAGTGTTCCTGAAAAAGCTGATCTACCTGAGTCAGAGGCCTTTTTAGCACAGCTAAATAGGGAATATGATGCCTTATATAAATTACAAAGGGATATAAGGCAAAGTGGTGATGACCTGGATAATAAAAGCGATTATTATGAGAGATTATTGTTATCCATGGACATTAAGGGTAAGGAATTGCAGTTAGAAGAGGAAAAGAACAGATTAAATGAAACGGCTAATAATCTAATAAGTAATGTATTAACTAAACAGGAGGACTATAAAATCGCATTGACAGATTTCAGGAATGTACAGAAGTCCTATGATTGGGATATGAAAAGGTATGAAAAGGGACAAATCTCTAAACTGGCATTATTGCAAAGCGAATTAAATTATTTAAGCGCTAAGGATAAGAGGCTTTCAGCTGGATATGCCTTTTATTTAGCACAGAAAAGTGTAGCGTTAGCTGAAATGGGGATTTTATAATAACTTAGGTTTCAAGATTTCCCACAATTCTTTGATAATTTAGCGGTATTCTTTTCTTAGAATTTGAGAGTGGACAAATACAAAAAAAGATAAAGGGGGATTTAATTTTGAAGAATTTGAAGAGTAAGGCTGTCTCGACTGCATTGGTTTTAGCGTTAGTGGTGCCCACTGCTTCATTTGCTGCCAATTCAGTCATAAATACCGAAGCCACTGCAAAAAAGGAGATATCCTTCCAAGCCTTTAAAGAAAAAAGAGATGTAAAGACAAACTATATTGAGCTAGTTGAAAAGTATTCACCCGAGAGCCTGGAGGAGTGGAAAAGCACCCTCGCTGAAAGTGAGGAGCTAATGGCTCAGCTTAAGGACAAGATGCCGTTAAATAAGCAAAGGGTAGAGCTTTCTGAAGAGGCTAAAGAAAAGATGCAAACTATTCGTGAAGGAATTAAAGCTGGTACATTAACACCAGAGCAAGCAGCGGAAGAATTAAAGGCCCTGGGAATAGAGAAATTGCGGGGTGACAAGCAGGAGTTATCAGTTGAAGCTAAGGAAAAAATGCAAGCAATGTTTCAAGGAAAGAATGGCGAAGGATTAAAAGCCTTTGATATGAAAAAGGGTGATAAACCAGAGCTTCCTGATGAAATGAAAGAAAAAATGCAAACACTCCGTGAAGGTATGAAAAATATCCCAGGGGGTAGGCCAGAGCTTCCTGATGAAATGAAAGAAAAAATGCAAACACTCCGTGAAGGTATGAAAAATATCCCAGGGGGTAGGCCAGAGCTTTCCGATGAAATGAAGGAAAAAATGCAAGCCATTCACGAGAAAATGAAGGATGGAACTATCACTCCCGAGCTGGCTAAAGAGGAAATGAAAGCCTTAGGTCTAGAGGGAATGAGGACCTTTGATAAAGCTAAGGGTCCCATGGCTGAATTAAAGCAAGCCATTGAAGATAATGATACGGCTAAAATAAAGGAACTTCTGGCAAAAGAACTTACTCAGATGAAAGAACGTAATCTAAAATTAGCCGAAAAATTAGCAGAATCAAATGATTAAATCAAGGACCAGGCTCCCCTTCAAAGGGAGTCTGGGTTTTTGAATTAGGGGAAGTATAGTATTGGTGGATTATTAAATAAAATTATATAATATATAGAGGTGGGTTAAAGGGGAGTCGAATATGTTCACAATTTTTATTGTTGAGGACGAGAAAAACCTTAGTCAGATATTGTCCCATTACCTGGAAAAGGAAGGTTGGCAAGTTCGACCCTTTGAGAACGGGCAATCAGCCCTTCAAGCAATTCAAGAACGTCCACATCTTTGGATTTTAGATATAATGCTCCCGGATATTGATGGATACCAACTCCTCCGTCGTATAAGGGAAGAATCGCCGGATGTACCTGTGATTTTCATATCAGCCAGAGATGCAGATATTGATCGAATAATGGGGCTTGAAATGGGTAGTGATGATTATTTAGCGAAGCCGTTTTTACCAAGGGAACTGGTTATTCGCAGCCACAGATTACTTGAGCGGGTATATAATAAGCCCAATGAGAACACTGATGGTTCTATCATCATCAGCCCCTATGTGTTGGATGAAAAAAAGCGAGAAATTTATCACAACAAAGTCATGATTGAACTAACCTCCAAAGAATTTGATCTTGCTTTGCTCTTTGCTAAACATAAAGGACAAGCTTTATCTAGGGAGCAGGTGATCAATTGTATATGGGGAGAGGATTACGTTGGAACCGATCGTTCTGTAGATGATCTGGTGAGGCGTCTTAGAAAGAAATTACCTAGTATAGGGATAGAAACCATATATGGATATGGCTATAGGATGACCACTAAATGAGAACTTCACTTACAGTAAAGATATGGCTTGCCTTCTCCCTGGTGAGTCTATCAATATTTCTTGTTGTAATGATTATGACACCACTTTTAATCAGGGAGTATTTTACAGATGCACTTATGGAGCCGGCTACGCCACCCCAGAGGAATGTGATGGAAACCACTTTTTCACGGGGTTTTCATATACGTAGTTTTATTTTATTGGAGGATGGGACCACAATTCCCTCAAATGCCCGAAATGCCTTTCCCCCGACACTTTTAAATGAGATGAAGCAAAATATCATAGCTCAGAAATCAAATAGACAAATGTACGAAAGTGTTACCGGACAGGGCAATATTCGTTAT
>NZ_JARPTC010000007.1:0-153068 GCF_030577015.1 Desulforamulus aquiferis
ATTCCCCACTGCTGCCTCCCGTAGGAGTCTGGGCCGTGTCTCAGTCCCAGTGTGGCCGTTCGCCCTCTCAGGCCGGCTACCCATCGTCGCCTTGGTGGTCCATTACACCACCAACTAGCTAATGGGACGCGGATCCATCTGATAGTACTAAAGCTTTCCTAATCAGAACATGCGTTCCGATTAGCGTATCCGGTATTAGCAGCCGTTTCCAGCTGTTATCCCGGGCTATCAGGCAGGTTATCCACGCGTTACTCACCCGTCCGCCACTAAGTTTAAGTATCACTAGGTTTCAACTTAATCTCCGTTCGACTTGCATGTGTTAAGCACGCCGCCAGCGTTCGTCCTGAGCCAGGATCAAACTCTCCATTAAATATCTTGCAATATTTAAAGAGTTGATTAGCTCTTCTTTTACTTGTTTAGGAATTACTTGCTAGCGTTTTTATTAACGCTTGACGAGAATTCATTTGTGGTTGTCATAGTCTCGAACTTCCGTCCGACTTACGACTAAACCAAGTTTGCATTCATCATCTTCTGTTTAGTTTTCAAAGACCAGGAATTACATCTTACCATGTCACTCGCTCTGTTTCAAGTGCAAGTTTTTGGTAATTTCCTTTGATTACCTTCAATCAAGTAGTAATTTTTTGTTTAACTGCCTCAGTTTTCTGACTTCAGCGACTTTGTTATATTAACACATTGTGAAATGTTAGTCAAGGTGACTTTGTTAAAGTTTATTACTTATTGTTGTAAGTCCTTTCTTTTCGCAATTATTGTTCCGATAATATAAGGTATTATTCATATTCATTTTAATATTATCCTAATTACCAAAATTATTTTCCTAATACACCGCCAGGCAATGTTACCAATGCAGGTGGAACATCACCAATTATAATGCTTTCTACTAAGGGAACTTTGGTGGAAATATTAAATATTTCATTGTATAAGGGTATGGCAATCTGAAACTCAGAACTAAGATCCAGCCATATCAGATGCCTGGTCTGATTTATCCCAGCCCCTTCAAATCTATCTATGATATCAACCCTTACCGTTCCCACTGGAATCATTCTGACATTTAATTCCGGCCCTCTGGCTGCTATCAAATGAATTCCCAGCAGTTGGCCTAGGGGAATCCCTATACTTTCATTATCCAGGTTTCTTAAGGTTTCTTGAACTTTTAAAGTTATTTCATTAGATATTTTGTTTAGCTTAATTGTGTCAGCTTGCATTAAAACAATTTTACCCTTATCATCCTTATGTATTTGAACAATATCCTGATATTGAACCCTCTGATTAACTAGCTTTTCTTGAACTGTCTGATTCAATATTTCAGTAGCTAAATTTACAGCCTTTACTCTAGCGATGGCAAAAAGAGTAGGTTGTAGAAATTTGTCAATAACCACAAAGGATATGGCTAATCCAACTATCACAATGGCTACAATGGCAATCTTCCCGGGTAGTTGTCTTCTTTTCCTGAACAAAAAATCACCCCCACATACTATCTATATGTGGTGGTGAATAAAAAGGTGATAGCCTGTATATATTTATTATTCTTTCACAGACAACTGTGCAAAGCGTCGCTTACCAGCTCTGATAATCATACCATCCTCAGGTGAAAATCTCAAATTTGGATCAGAGACCTTTTCTCCGTTAATCTTAACTGCTCCTTCCTTAACCAACCTTCTGGCCTCACTGGTACTGGCAGCCAAACCGGCCTGGGTAAGTAGTCTGGGTATAGCAACTAGTCCTTCCTCATAAAGGTCAGAAGTGACTATAAATTGGTCAATTTCATCGGGCAGCTCACGCTTCTGGAAAACCTTTTTAAAATGTTCTTCTGATTGAATGGCCGCCTCAGCACCGTGATAAAAGGCTACAATTTCCCTACCCAATCTCATCTTAACATCCCTTGGATGCAGGGTTCCCTCTGTTAGGCCCTTTTCAATAGATTTAATTTCTTCCATGGGAACTGGTGTTACCAATTCAAAATATCTAATCATAAGTTCATCGGGAATAGACATGGTTTTTCCGTACATATCCTGGGGAGCCTCGTCTATGCCGATATAATTGCCAAGGCTCTTACTCATCTTGTTGACCCCATCAAGACCTTCCAATATTGGCATCATTAAAGCAATTTGTGGTTCTTGTCCAAATTCTTTTTGCAGGGTCCGACCCATAAGCAAATTAAATTTCTGATCAGTCCCACCCAATTCCACATCTGCTTCTAGGGCTACAGAATCATATCCCTGCATTAATGGGTAGAAAAACTCGTGAATGCTAATAGGAAGGTTTTCTTTAAACCTCTTGGTAAAGTCTTCCCTTTCCAACATTCTGGCCACGGTAGTGGTGGCAGCAAGTCTAATTACGTCTTCAAATTTTAATGGTGCTAACCAGCTACTATTAAATCTAACCTTAGTTTTCTCAGGGTCCAGTACTTTAAATATTTGTTTCTCATAGGTTTTGGCATTAGTCAAAACCTGTTCTTCAGTGAGCTGCTTTCTAGTTTCAGATTTTCCGCTGGGGTCACCAATCCTTCCAGTGTAATCACCTAGAATAATAGTAACTTGGTGACCTAATTCCTGAAATTGACGAAGCTTTTGTAAAACCACAGTATGACCAAGATGAATATCCGGTGCAGTTGGGTCAAGACCCAGTTTTATATGTAATGGTTTGTTATTGGCTATGGATTTCTTAAGCTTTAATACTAATTCTTCTTCAGGGACAATTTCAACTACTCCCCTTTTAATTATCTCCAGTTGTTTTGCAAGCTCTAACATAACTGGACTCCTTTCACATTCCTAGAATTTAGTAATATCTTACATGGTTAAAAATCTTAATAATTATACCAAAGCTTGCAGAGGGTGACAAGAAAGCAAAATAATCTACTATGAATTCCTGAACTTATGTTATAATTCTGTTATTATTGCCTTTAATTTTTTCCTAAAAGGAGGTTTTAGACTTTGGCTAAACGTAAAAGCCGAAGGCTCAGACCCGGTCGTCTGATAATTTTAATTACAGCATTATGTGTACTTCTAGGTGGTTTTATATCCGTTGGGTACGTCGCTTATGCCGTGTCGGACATGCCAGCCTGGAATCCTGACGCCTTGGAATCAATGGTTCCCACTACAATCTACGATAAGGATGGAAATTTCGTCACCCGGATAGGCACCGAAAACCGGGAGCCAATAAAGCTCGCTGAAGTTCCTGAAGAGATTAGAGATGCTTTCCTGGCTACGGAAGATGATCGCTTTTATGATCATTACGGAATTAATCTTCGCAGTTTAGGCAGGGCAATCTATAAAAATGTTCTTGCCGGAGGCATTCGTGAAGGTTTTAGTACCATCACCATGCAGCTAGTTAAATTATCTTACCTTTCTCCCGAAAGAACGCCCAAGCGTAAAATTCAAGAGATAATCTTAACCCTGCAAATGGAAAGACATTTTACCAAAGATGAAATCTTTGAGATGTATCTTAATAAGATATATTACGGACAAGGAGCCTATGGCATTCAATCGGCTGCCCAAACCTATCTCGGTAAAGATTTAAAAACTGACACAATTACCCTGGAAGAGGCAGCCTTTTTAGCAGGACTTCCCCAGGCTCCGTCATCTTACTCCAGTTATTTAGATAACGCAGAGTCTACTGACACACAGAAGGAAGCTGATGCTCAGAAAGACGAACTAAAAGAGGCCCAGGAGCAGCAATATCAAAAACAATATGAACGGGCATTAAACAGGCGTAATACAGTCCTGCTTAGAATGAAGGAAGCCGGCAAAATCTCAGAAGAACAGCGTCTGGCTGCAGCAGAAAAGCCTTTACCAAGTGTAGAGAATATGCGAGCCTCTAGCTATCCTTATCCCTTCTTTGTTGATTATGTCACAGAAAAGCTTGTACAAATGTATGGCGCCGATATGGTTTATCAAGGTGGTCTAAAGGTTTATACAACCCTTGATCCAAAAGTACAAAAAACTGCAGAGATAGCAATGGCAAATCCTAAAAACTTTCCTTCAGGGTTTAAGCCCGACAGCAACGGTTTGCCACAGCCCCAGGGTGCCGCAGTATTCATGGAGCCTGGCACAGGTTATTTAAGGGCAATTGTTGGTGGTAGAGAGCATAAGCAGCAGCGTCAATTAAATCGAGCCACTCAATACCAGGTATTGGCAGACGGGCGAAAGATTGGCCGTCAACCAGGTTCATCAATTAAGCCTATTGTTGCATATGCACCGGCCATTGAGCTTTTAGGTAAAAGTCCGGCATCTGTTGTGGATGATATTCCTACCTCATTTGGCAGCTATAGTCCCAAAAATTCCGACGGTAGCTTTAAGGGTCTGATAACCTTGAGAACCGCCCTAACACATTCGGTGAATATTGTTGCCATTAAACTTCTTAACGAAGTAGGACTTGATCAGGCAGTTAAATTTGCCAATGGCTTAGGGATAACCACCCTTGATTCCAAAAATGATGGTTTAGCCATGGCCCTGGGTGGAGTGAGCACCGGTGTTGTTCCCCTTGATATGGTAGGAGCCTACGGTACCTTTGCAAACCGTGGTATTTATGTAAAACCCCATGCCATTACAAAAGTTGAGAGATTTGATGGCACTGTCCTCGATGAATTTAAACCGGAGCAAAGCCAAGCAATGAAGGCTACAACTGCTTATCTGGTTACTGATATGTTAACCTCCGCCGTGCAATCGGGTACAGGTGCTAACGCCAACCTGGGCGCCAGACCGGTAGCAGGAAAAACCGGAACAACTGATTTAGGTAAAGACGTCTGGTTTGTAGGATATACACCGGAACTTGTAGGTGCTGTTTGGATTGGACATGATACTCCTGCCAAGATGGATCGTACCTTTGGTGGTATGTTCCCTGCTGCCATATGGCGGGAAGTAATGAGCAAGTCCCTGGCAGATGTACCGGTTCGCCCGTTCACCAAGCCAGCGGGTATTGTTAATGCTACGGTAGATAACAAATCTGGCCTATTACCTGGCACCTATACCCCTCCGGAGCATATGGTAACGGATTTATTCGCAGAAGGAACAGTTCCCACTGAGACAGATAACTTACACCAGTATATGGATATATGTGCTACTACAGGTGATCTTCCCAACGATTTCTGCACTGATAGGATTACCAAGGTGGTGGTCAAATTACCCTATACTGTTCCGTCAAATGTTGCAGACTTTGCCATAAGGGCCCCGCAAACTACCTGTACCTTGCATAATGCCTATGGAATAGATCCTGAACAAGCAGAAAAATATCAACTAAGTCCTCCGCCAGATGTTGATAATCCGTCTACTCCGACCACAAATCCGGATAATGGCAATGGCTGGTTACCACCAGGTACCACAGGTTTAAATGATGCTAGTGACGATAGAAACACCATCAGAAGATCGGCAAATAATAGAAACAGACAATAAAAAAACTTTAAATAAAAGAACCCGGGCAGTTCAGTTTGAACTGCCCGGGTTCTTTTATGACTCAACAACTGCATTACATTTTATTGTCCTTCTTTTTTCAAGCTTTTGGTCATAAAAGGCACCCGCCACACCTAGTAAAACAAGAGCCGTTCCACCTATTGTCCACACCGTGACACCCTCCTGGAGAATTAACCATCCTAGGAATACCGCCACCACCGGGTTTACATAGGCATAAGTCATCACCACACTGGTGGGCAAAAGCCGCAGAGCAAAAATATATGAGGTAAAGGCCAGGGAACCAAAGATTAATAGGTAACCCCAAGCCCACCAAGCCTCAGCAGTGGGATTGGGTAAAGGTTCCCCAGATAATAATGCAACTAGGGCAAAACCAATCCCTCCAAATAACTGCTGATAACCGGAACTTGCAACAATGCCTACTGAGACTTGATTACGCCTCTGCCACACAGATCCTATGGCCCAGCACATGGGTGCCAATAATAAGGCCGCCATACTCCAAGCATCAGTTATGGTAATGTCGGTAAGAACTGGAACCGAAAGCAATATAAGTCCGACAAAGCCAGTCAATAGGGAACCAGCTAGTAACCAAGAGGGTAATTTCCGATCTAAAATTGCCTCTATCACGGCAACCCACATGGGTGCAGTGGCTACCAATAGGGCAGCGTAGCCTGAATCGGCATGCTGCTCAGCCCACATTACCAAGCCATTACCACCAACCCAAAGAAACACCCCTGAAATAGCCAGAATGCTTAGTTCCTTACGTGATATTTTAAGACATTGCTTTAATAAAGCTGCAGCAATTAATAGAATACAGCCTGCCGCTAACAGCCTGGAGGCTCCCATCATAAATGGAGGAAACCCGGAGCCTTCACGAACCCCAATTCTAATAGCCAGGTAGGTACTACCCCAAACAATATAAACTATCAGCAGGTGAACTAGGCCAACTAATGAAAATGAGCTTACATTACCAGGGCTACCTTGCTCTCCCTTAGACATACTTAATACTTCCTTTCTTATTGGTTATACATAAGAACAATTCTAAACCTCCCATAGCCAACTTGCAATATCATCAATATTCATTTTAAAGTATACATAAATAAAACCCCCACCTTTAGGTGAGGGTTTAACCTTAGACCCTATTAAATTGCGCTTTTTCCCTTCCCATTGCCATCCGATGCAGAATATTTAAGGAAAGGATTAAAATCCCGATACAAATAATCATGGTAAACCCAACGTTTAAGAACATGCTATCTGTCACTCTGGTCATTAGGGCAGAAATAATATACCCCGTAAAGGATACAACTGCCACCAAACTGGCATAGGGCAACTGAGTGGAGACATGATCGATATGGTTGCATGCAGCCCCCGTGGAGGACAGTATGGTTGTATCAGATATGGGTGAGCAGTGATCTCCATATACCGCCCCGGCTAATACGGAGGACATCATAATTATTAGTAGCTGAGGGTCAACCACCAATGCAAGGTCTATGGCTATAGGAATCATTATGGCAAAGGTGCCCCAGGATGTGCCTGTGGAAAAAGCCATTAAGCCGGCCAGCACAAAGGCCACTGCCGGGTATAGCCAGAAGGGCATCTTGTCCCCTAATTGATTAGCAAGGAAAACTCCCGTTTCCATCTCACTGATAACCCCACCAATAGTCCAGGCAAATATCAGAATAAGATTGGCCGGCAGCATTGCCATAAAGCCCTTATAAAAAGCCCTGGGTAATTGTCCCACTGCAATAATCCTTCTGGGCAGGAAGAGCAGCAGGCATAAAGCTAAGGCACCTATTCCCCCATATAATAGGGATGTTGCAGCATCTGTATCCTTAATGGCATCAAGGACTGACATTCCTCCCTCAAAATAGCCCCCTGTATACACCATTGCCATCAGTGAGAATAGAACAAGTCCGGATATTGGCAGTACCAAGTCCCACATGCTGCCTTTTCCTGATGACTCTTGGGATACGTCATTTTCATCGAATGCTAATCCCCCCACATCTCCATCCCTAAGGGCCTTTTCCTCATGAAGCCTCATGGAACCAAAATCAAATTTGTATAGACATAAAATTACCACCATTAACAGGGTAAGCCAGGCGTAATAGTTATAAGGTATTGTCATGAGAAAGGCTGTAAAGGGCTCCATGGCAATGCCTGTGGTTTTAAACTTATCACCCATGGTTGACATTACCGTCACAACCCAACTGGAGACTGGCGCTATGATACATATGGGTGCAGCAGTAGAATCAATGATGTAAGCTAATTTAGCCCGGGAAATCTTAAATTTATCAGTGATGGGCCGCATGACAGTACCAACTGTTAAGCTATTAAAATAATCATCTATAAAGATTACAATTCCTAAGAAAAACACCGATAGCTTGGCGCCGGACCTGGATTTTACTTTAGAGGCTGCCCATTGTCCATAGGCGTATGAACCGCCTGCCATAGTTATTAAATATACTAATATTCCTAAACTAACTAAAAACAAAAGAATTGAATAATTCCAACTGTCTGTAACCTTCTCAAACATAATACCGGCGGCCTTTATAAATGTCCCCGCTATATTATATTCACTAATGATAAAGGCCCCCGATATAATTCCTACAGCAAGGGAAGGTATTACCCTCTTAGTAATCAGAGCCAGTCCAATTGCCACCAAAGGCGGTACAATAGAGAGCCATTGGTAATCCATAGGATAATCTCCTTTCAAATATTCATGCTTACAAAAAGAAAAACAACTGGTTAGCCGGTTGTTTTAAGGCATGTAGCCTCCTTTCCATAATATTAAGTTATTTATCTTTAACAATATATCATACAAACTCTCATGTCAACTAAATTGTATATTTGAATATTTGTACATGCTATAGAATAATTATTATGCATATATCCAACATTATGCATTAATATACATACTATAAATCTTTCCTATTGAAATAGTAAATAGAAAATATGACACAACACACAATGTATAAGCAAGTATATAATAACATGGCATTACTTGGTGGAACTGATACTCCAAAGGGGCCCATATTCAACGTCGCTAATGGGTTCGAATCACTCCCAGTAACAATAACTATAAGCCTCCTAAATAGCGCATCACTTGGCATAATCAAGCTGCTTACAATGCCCGTATTGATTAGTGAAGTATTTGATATGGCAGATCCAACTTGTTCAACAAAGCCACCTATCATACCTATGCCATATAGAATAACCGATATAATGCCAGCAGTTAGTGTCCTAAATAGTGTGCTAAAGACCATTGCCACACCTAGCAGCAAAATTGGTTGCAGCATAAACACAAAGGCACCCATAATAAAGTTACCAGTGTCCAATAGGGTTAGGGCACCCTTATTGTAATAGCCATTTAAGGCTAATATTATTAAATAAAGCAATAACGCATATACAGAAAGCATTATACCATAGCCAATGAACTTACCTAATATAATCTCTCTTCTTCTAATGGGTTTGGATACTATAGAATGAAGCATGCCGTTCTCTAATTCCGAAGCAATGGAGCCAACACTGGCCAACAGGGCCAGCAAAGCCAACAGGAATGAAGAAAAATACAAACCTGCACCCAAGAGTTGGTTACCTACCATCTGCTGAATAACCTGAATTGAGCCCCTCATTGTGTTCATTTTCTGCATTTCCTGGGCTGTAAAATCAAGGGCAATCCCGTAAAGAAGAACAAAAGCCACTGACATCAAAACTGTTATAAGAAATACCTTCTTTTTAAATACCTCTTGAAAGGTTAATCTTGCTATGGTTAACAAAATGACTACCTTCCTTTCGAATTATCCGATACATATTGTAAGAATATATTTTCCAGGGAATCTGTCTCAGGCACAACTTCAAACACCTTCAGTCCTACCTCAATCAGACCTTCTATTAATTCCGGTGTATTGCTTTTTTCCTTACAGGAGATATACACCTCATACATACCTGCTTCATTACTTTCATGGGTTTTAGCTATAATATTGCTTGCAATCACCTGGCATTGCCGAATATCTAACCTTTGTAGCTTGTCCTTCACTTCCTGCCCTGCGAGAATAATCTTGACACGGAAGCTTTGACTTATCTCTCGCCAATCACCCTGAAAGATTAAAGTTCCCCCCCTAATTATTCCAATCTGGTCACAAACCGTCTCCAATTCACTTAGAAGATGGCTGTTCAAAAATACAGTTTTCCCTTGGTTTTTCAGGTCTACAATAATATTGCGCACCATTTTTCTACCGATAGGATCCAAAGCAGAGGTAGGTTCATCTAAAAACAACAAATCTGGCTCGGGGAGAAGGGCACAGGCTAGGCCAATTCGCTGCTGCATACCTTTACTATAGCTTCCCACAGTTTTGTGTGAATCCCCGGATAAGCCTACCATAGCTAAAACTTCCGGTAATCTTTTTTTAATTTCAGTGGTAGTTAATTTATACAGAGACGCATGAAACCGGAGTAAATCCTCTCCGGTTAACCAATCATGATATTTAAAGTTCTCAGGTAGAAAACCAATTTTTTGCCTAATGGTGATATCTGTTAAGGGTTTGCCAAGTAACTCAGCCTCACCTGAAGTGGGATGTAATAGTCCCACCAGCATTTTAACTAAGGTACTTTTACCAGCACCGTTTGGACCCAAGAGACCGAAGATTGTTCCCCGGGGAACCGCCAGGGAGATTCCCCGGCAGCCCCCTTCCCCACTGTAGGTCTTAGTAAGTTGATCAGTTTTTATCGCAAGCATGGTATCTCTCCAAATTTATTATTTTAGATTTTCGGCAATACCAATGGCCTGTTCGCGGTCGAGCCAGCCGCTAAGCTGGTAGATGACTCCATTATCTACCCACATCATGTGGCTATGGCCATTTAAATTAGTTGAGTAGACTGCCTCAAATTCGCCTAGATGAATTGTCTCCATATTTTCCTTACCCATATCAGGAATAATCATGGTATTCTGCCAATCACTGATTCCCGCCAACTGGTTGCGTAAATCCTCTGGTAAAATTGGTAAATCAAGCAAAGCATTTCTTAAGCTTAGAGGATCTACACCGGAGGGAACTACCAGCTCAGGTGTTGAAAACTGAGTCAAGGTAAAGCCGGTATTACCATTGTCATTTAAAAAGTCAGCCCTAATACCTGCCGGTATGTCCAAACTAAAGGCCTTTCCTGCTAAACTATCTGGAATTAAGGTGGTTGCCCCTAAGCTTTGAAGTAGGGTATTGACCTGCTTAACGTCTAGTTCAAAATTTGCCTTGCCAGGCCTATGCAGTGTCACGCTGTCCTGTAGACTATATCCTGAAGGAATTACTTTTGGTTCCTTAACATTAAAGGGTAATTCTTCCTTGGCCTTGGCCAGGGCTACCTTTACTTGTTCAGGCTTAGTTGAAACCTCTACTTTGCCAAATTGCTTAAGGTCAACCTCTCCTACTTTGCTTTCTATTGCCTTGGCCATTTGCTCTAACTCTTGTGGATTAATCTTGACCATTTCAATCTTTTGCACTCTGAATATTGAAAGTAAATCTGCCACTGCCTGTTGAACAGGCGCAAAGGTAATAAGTCCAGTAATTACTATTACTGAGGCGGCTATTGTAAACCACCTGGTAATTTTATTTTTCATAAAATTTCCTCCCTTGGACTGTTTCTTTTGAATAAAACCATATTCTAAGGTCCCTATACTCTTTTCTTGGACAGTATTGTCAACTGCTTCCTGATACATAGCTAAGCTATTGTCAGACCATTTTTCAAGATCCAACAATTCTTTTAAGGTATCTTGACATTGCTGACATTTTTCTGCATGTTTATGATATTTTTCCATATCCTGCTGAGGAATTTCTTTATCTAAGAAAGCCTGCCACACTCCCCTATTTGGGCAATTCATATGTAGCACCTCCCGTTTATTTCATCAGGTATTCATATTCGCGCTTGAACCGCTCTCTAGCCCTGGATAGAATAGTTCCTACAGAGTTCTTGCCAATTTCAGCTGTGACGGCAATTTCATCATAGCTATAGCCAGAGAATTTCATTAACAAAATTATTCTATCCCTTGGTTGCAACTTTTCTAAGGCTGAGCGAACTAGTCTGACTTCCTCCCGATCCAGTACCAGTTCTTCAGCGGCAGGCATTTGACGTGGTTCACCATCAGGTTGAAAAACCCTCTCCTCCCGGCGGCGCCTACTACCCTCAGAGCGCATGTAATCATAACACAGATTATTAGTAACTACTGCTAACCAGGCAACCGGGTGTTCTACATTTTCTATGCCTGTCCGGTGTAATCGCACAAAGGCCTCTTGAACCTGATCCTCGGCAATTACCGAATCTCCTAATAGAAACGCAGCCTGGCGGACCAGTTTATAATAATTTTTTTGGTAAATTACTTTAAATTTTTCTTCCATGTTATCTCCATAACTGCCTTGTGTTTCTAAATAGTAGGTCGGCATATTAATGCTAATAGGTGTACACCCCCCTTGCCATATATGCGTAACAGCTGCTCGCTTTGGTTTTCATAATATAGACAGGGCTAGAAACAAAAAAATGACACCATATAGCTAATTATATAAAAAATATTTTATTATACTAGGGAAAGAATAATGTAAATAATGGAGGGTAAAATATGATTCCAATGGGCAGGTACAGACATTTTAAGGGTAATTACTACGAGGTCCTTTGTTTGGCCAAAAACTCCGAAACAGAGGAGCAAATGGTGGTCTACAAGTGTGAAAAGGATGGAAGTTTGTGGGTTAGACCCATGGACATGTTTGTAGAGAAGGTTCGGGTGGAAGGTTCATTAAAGCCTAGATTTCACTTTATAGGTAATTTGGACTAACATTTAATGGCGTACCAGTTTAAGCCGGTACGCCATTCTAATATTCCCAAGAAATTACTATCTCTGGGCTAATGCGTTCATCCAATAATCCTGAATAATACTTTGTCCATAGGTTAGTCCGGGCACTGCCCAACGGGCATTGAGTCCTTGCCAGGTATTGGCGGAGCCTCGGGAAACCAGTGTATATCTAGGGTCAACTAAAACCTTACCATTAGGAAGCGGATCTTTATTAGCATAGGCGTAGAGGTGTTGTATATGGGCCTCAACACCCACTTCGGGAGTAGCAAAAATAGCTCCGTGAACACCGGGCCCAAAGCTCACCAGGGTCGGGTCTGACCCGTTATGAGACTCAGCTCCGGTGCAGGGACTGCCTGTGGCCCACAACCCGCAATAGTTATTTTGATAGGGCTGAACATCTCCTGTAAACTGCCAAAAATGAGTTTCCTTTGCAGCCTGACAGAATGCCAGATCCCCCCTGATACCATATTCGTTACCTATTCTAATATATAAATCTGCTAAATCTGGTATGGGTATAAAGTCCCGGTTAAGCTGCTCCATTTTTACGCGAAGACGTGGTGTTTCCGCAGCAATCCAGGCACGGAGTTGGTCTGCAGTAGCAATGGAAGGACCGGTTATGGTCAAATCGGCTGTATTTATTGTACTGCCCCCTGGAAGTTTTATTTGGTGTTGGTATTTAGCTAATTGGTTATAAAAGGATTGGAATTGTTCAATTTGAGCGGTGCTAAAGTCAGACTCATTCATATTGAGCAGTTCCTGGGAGTTAATAACCCGGCTATCCACTAGCCTAATATTGGTTCTATAGGCTGCCAAATCAATCAAGAGTTTACTAGGTGCCGGTGTAGGTGCAGGTACCTGTACCACTGGTTCACTAATTATTTCCTCTTCTTTAATGGGTTCTGGTGTTTCTATTAGCCATCCTTGTTTTTTAATATCCACCATTTTAGTATCCTTATCCCAATTAACCTGACAGCCCAGAGCCTCACCAACCGCCCTAAGGGGCACCACTGTTCTTCCCATTGAAGAGACAAAGGGGACTCCATAATCTGGGTGGACATTTAATACCTGCCCGTCCACAACTATTTCTACCTCTTTGAAGCTGCTGCCAACTCGCTCGGGTATGTCTGTAATATTACCATGCAGCGTTTGTATAAGGACTCTTTTGGTATCATTATTCCATTCTATAGAGGCACCAAGGTTTTCGCTGATAACCCGGAGGGGGACATAGGTCCTGCCATTTAATAACATGGCCTGTTGATCCTCTGGTGGGATTATTACTGCTTGATCATTAACTACAATGCCGATATTGTTGGCTACTGCCTGGGAAGGCAGTAGCAGCAGAGCAGAAATACCTGCCATTAATATTACTCTATTACAAAATTTAGTAAAATTAATCTCTCTCACCCTTTCGTTATTCCATATAGCTAAATCACTCAAGCTCATCCATATCCTGGGGTTTAGGAGCAGGCCTCCCTAAGTAATAGCCCTGGGCAAAATCTACATTTAGTTCCTGCAATTTGCTTAATATTTCTTTATTCTCCACAAACTCTGCAACTGTTTTCTTGCCCAAGGTGCGAGCCACAGTATGAATAGCCTGCACCAGGGCAACATTGGTTGGCTCACTATGCATATTGCTAATAAATGATCCATCTATTTTAATGAAATCAGCAGGAATCATACGCAAATAGGTAAAGGACGAAAACCCGATACCAAAATCATCCAGGGCAAATCTGCATCCCAACCTCTTCAGCCTTAAAATCCAATACTCTGCCCGTTTCAAATCCCTTACCGCGGCAGTCTCAGTTATCTCAAAGCCCATTCTAGAAGGTTCAATTCCCCTGGTATTTATAGCTTCCTCAATATATTCCAGAAGCTCCTCATCCCCTAAACTCACCCCTGATATATTAATGAAGAGGTTTAAAGCTGGCTCATCGACTAGCTTTTGAAGGGAGTGTTGAACCACCCACCTGTCGATCTGGGGCATTAAACCAAAACGCTCGGCCACAGGAATAAACTTGCCGGGCGAAACTAAATCACCCTTATCATCCTTCAACCTTAGTAATGCCTCGTAATGAAGTATCTTTTTTTCCTCGACACTTACCACAGGTTGATAGTACAATTCAAAGCGGTTTTCCTTTAGCGCTGCTTTAATAATACTGACTAATTGATTAGTACGTGAAAGATGAATAGACGCATCTTCCCCTGGAGGTACAAACTCCACTCTGTTCCTTCCCCCGTCCTTGGCCCTATAAAGGGCTGTATCGGCCAGAGATAGTACCTTTTGTGAATTTAGCGTACCATCAATAACTACAACACCAATACTGAGACTAAGGTTTACACAATGCCTGTGCATCACCAGACATACTTCACTCTCATCAACAGAAATACGAAGTTTTTCTGCTACATGAAGGGCTTCCTGGAGACTGGAGTCCTCAAGTAGAACGGCGAACTCATCGCCACCCAGCCGAGCTAACATATCAGAAGCTCGCAGATTATTCTTAAGAAGCCTGACAATACTTACAAGTAATTCATCTCCGGCATCATGCCCTAAAGTATCATTTACAAGTTTAAAGTTATCTAAGTCTATAAATAGCAGAGCTCCCTTTTGACCTCTTCTTGCCTTAGCCAATACTCTCTTTAAGGTTTCCTCAAGCATATACCTGTTAGGGATATTGGTCAGTGAATCATGGGTGGCAAGATATTGAAGACGCTTTTCCACCCGCTTGTTATCAGTTATATCCCTAATGGACTCTATGGCACCTACCACCTCACCATGGGTATTAAAAAGGGGCGATGCAGTAAGCCAATAGTATACACCTAGTTCCTCCCCCCCGGTAGGTATAAAGGTTTCTGCAAAAAGCGTTTTATCTTTCCTCTTAACATAATTGTACTTTCTCCTTGCTTCTTGATCATTTAAAAATATTAAATCTATTAGGACAGGCCTTTGCTCACCGTAAAAAGGTACAGAGTATGCATAGTCACCTTTTCCAATAATATCTGTTTTAGCAACTCCTGTCATTTCTTCAATAGCCTTATTCCAGGCAATTACTTTCTTGTCCTTGTTGATAACAAAGGTGGCATCGGGCAAAAATTCAATTATATTAAGCAACTGTTGGTGGGCTGAACGCAAATTTTCTTCAGCCAGATACCTTTCAGTTACATCTTCGCCAATCCTGGCGATACCCAAAACGTTCCCCTTCATATCACGAATCAATCTTTTGTGCCATTGAATTAGACGTCTGTTACCACTTTTTGTTTCAATTTCGTAGGTAGCTATTTCTTCTCCCGTACCTTCAACCATTTGCTTGAAAACTTGTGCCGCCTCTTCCCTCTTATCCTTCGGCACAAAAATGCTTATCCAGTCCTCATTTATGACTTCTTCCAATTCCCATCCCGAAAGCTTAAGCAAATAATCATTACAAAAGGTTATTCTACCTTTATCATCCAAAATAACAGCCAACATATTTATATGTTTTAATAAGTCAACAAATCTTCCTTCAGATTTAGCAAGGAGCTGATTAGCCTTGCGTAAATCGCTATACTGTTGACTTAACTCACTTCGCATTTTCTCAAAGGAATTCGCTAAAAAACCAATTTCATCCCGGGTCTTAACTGTTATCTTTGTATCCAGGTCACCCCTGGCCAAACGATTTGCCGCTGCAACAAGTTCTTTAACCGGCCTGTCCAATGATTTGGTAAATAGCCAGATAATACTCACAATCATTAGCATGACTAGAACAAAGCTGGATATTATTCCCCACCAAGAACTCTCTACAAACTCATTTATTGAAGTTTTGCTGAAACCTACATACCATATACCAATTATATTCCCATGTACATCAGTTACAGGCTGGTAAGCTCCTTGATATTTAACTCCGAGCACGTCGGCTTCTCCAAAATATTCAACCCCATCCTCAAGTACAATCCTGGAAACCTCATCAGAAACATTAGTACCAACAATACGTTGACCATTCCTTGTTATATTTGTAGCCACCCTGGTTGCCCCTTGATAGATTGTACAAGCACCACCTGTAATGGCACCAATTTCATCTATAATACCATAATTACCATTCATAACTGTATTGCCCTTATAGATTTGGCCATTTACAATTGCCCAATCTCCCGGAAATTTACAGTCCAGGTATACGCCCCCTAAACGCATCTCACTTTTTGCTTTCTCTCGGGCCGCTACCTTAGCCTCTTCATGCATATATCTGGTTGTAACAAGCACAGTTGTTATTAAACCAATTACTACCACCATAATTATTAGGGAAATCTTGAAGCGAATGGAGTGAACTGCTGCTGGCACTTTAGGTTTTCCCATTCCTGTAACCCCCGTAAATACGACAGATTACAGATTATATTCCATTATAAACCATATAATTCCTCCAGAAAAATGGATAAATTTACATAAAACAATGTTGTTCTTTGTAAAACTCTCCATGAGAACTAAATGGTATTACATAGGGTAATTCTACCCGGGCCAATTCCTCAAAGGATGCAGCATCCAGAAGTAGAAGAAAGGATTTTTCCCTTTCCGTATTAAGTACCAGGGAGATAATTACTCCCTCATCCTCTGTCACAGCATCAGGTACAGCAATAAAAACCGGCTCCGAAGGGTAGCAGGAATTTTCAACCCATCCCATTGAGTCCTTAGCTTTGATATTTAACTTTACCAATTTATTTAAAAATCCACCGGACCTAAAGGAATTTAGACCATAAATATAACTATAGTCCCTGGCATTGCATTTACTATAATTGATCCGTGGAAACTCGGCAAAATCCCAGAAGGGTGTGGAATATTTAACTTTACCACTTGTCAAGCTAATTCTATAGCGTCGTATTTCAGGAGTAGGCGAAATGGTATCATCTTTTCTTATTTTCGATAAATACATTGTCTCTATAATTGTTGGATCACCATAGGCAAGTAGATCCAGAATAATATCACCCTTTTCCTCAAAGGCATTTATATGGTGGAAAGCAAAGAAGGCCTCTGTAGCAAATCTACCCAGAATATTTCCGTTATGCCGATTAACCACCAAAAATTTAGTGCCCTTCCAGGGCTTCCAAAAGAGGTTTTTGATCAAAGGCTCCCCTTTTATAAAGAGTTTACCTTTATTTATCAGCAGCGGATACTCTGCCAGTATCACATAATTTTGAGTTATGGAAAAGCTGTGCATATAGGATGGTTCCTTAATTTGTATAGAACTTATAATTTCCCTTTTATCTGAACCATTTTTTATCCGGTAGATATGGTAATAACTACCAAGGGATAAAAAGCTGGTAATATAATTTATATATTCGTCCTTCTCGAAGTCATAATGGGGATGAGCGGTTGTTATGTGACCTAGGATATTGTCCTTATATTTATAAGGACCGATGGTTTCCAGGGAGGATGGATCAAACTCTAGCCTTTGTGGTGTCTCGGTCATGGCAATAAAATGATTCCCCGTTTTCATTATGTTAACACTGGTATTGTCGGTAAATTGATGTGCAATATTAAGGGCTACTCTGTGAGACCAAGCCGTTCCTGGCCTGGTAGCAAATTCCTGGTACACTATTCGCCCCTTCTCCTTAGATTGCAGATATGTTTTTCCCTTAATAAATTTGTTGCTGAAATAAACACTGCCGCTTCGGAAATTAAACCCGTAGAGCATAGCTAAACCATCAAACCAATGGCGGTAACCTTCATTTTCCACCTCAAATTTTGCTGCACCTACCCTTATCAGTGTTCCTGATAACCAATCCGGAATAGAACCAGCTACCTTTAGCTTTAATTGATGGCTTTCCTGATTCAAACTGGTGAAACCAAGACCAATATTTATTTTTTTCATTTCCTTCCCCCCTTCTTTCTTATTTTCACCCAAAAAATCAAAATCAATAAAGGGTTCAAAAAAAGAACCGCATGATATAAACGGTTCTTTTTTAATGCTGTTCTATTTACTTGTATTTCATTTGGCATGCTGTTTCGTCTTCATTAGGCTGACACACATAAATTACTCCGGAAGCATCAGCTGCTACCATTTTGCCAGGGAACCGCTGCTTCACCTGATTGATGGCCTGGTCCATGTTATCGGCCTGGATTTCATTACAGGCCTGTTCTGGACCCCTTACAATAAAACGATCCATTTTCAAATCACCTCCGTTAGTATTATTAACGGAAATTTTTAGGAATATAACAAAACCTATTACCGCACACAGGGCCAAAATCGAGCTGCCAAAGTATAAGGTTTTTGGCCCATATAAATCCATAACCAGGCCGCCTGCCAAAGCACCTGTAATTCCTGCAATTCCCCCGCCAAAGGTGGCTAATAGTCCCTGTCCACTGGCACGTAATCCTGGCGGGACAATTTTACCAATATAAGATACACCCGCCATATAAAATAGTCCAAAGGAAAGGCCGTGTAGGAGCTGGATAATGATTATTAGATCAGGATTGTTTATAATAGCAAATAGAAACCACCTCACGGCATAAACCAGTGCCCCCAGGGCGAGGATCATCTCTTCCTTTCCCCGGGCTAGGAAAAAACCAAACAAGGCGAAGACTGGCACCTCACTTAAGGGGGCCACTGTCCAGGCCTGTCCTACCGTAGCTTCACTACCCCCTAGGAATTCAATCAGCAGGCTCATAAAGTTGTCATTAGCCCTATTTGTGGAATTAATGATGGCAATGAAAATAAATATTCCGATGATTTGCCTATTGGTAAGGAGTTTTTTTAATTGTCCGGGGTTAAAGGCCCGGCCTGACGGGGGGGTGTCCAGGACTGGGATTGACAGCAACAGGGATATTATCAAAAGTCCCTGGTAGATCAGCCCTACCCTATCAATACCTATGACCGCTAGCAGCGCTCCCACAGATAGAGCAGTAACTGCAAAGCCAACTGATCCCCAGAGTCGATAACTGCCAAAGCTTTCTCCCGTTTCCTTAATCCGTGCAAGTATAAGACAATCAATTAAGGGAAAGGTGGGGAGAAAGAAGGCATAAAAAACAAATGCCGTAGGAACTAATAAGTAAAAGGAATGTAAATTAAATAACAGCAGACTAAGGACTAGGGTTGCTGTCATTTGAATCATAATTATCTTTTTTACTGTCTGTAGTCGGTCACTAAGAAGTCCCCAGGGGGATTGTACTAATATCGAGACAAAGGGTCCCAGGGCTAAAAGTATACCGATTTGACCTGCTGAAAGTCCCCTATTATTTAAAAGTAATGGGAGAAAAGGAATAAGCACACCAACGGTGGAAAAGTAAAAAAAGATTAGTACCCTTATTTTCCATTTCAAAAGCTACTACCCCCGGACTTAACATGGGCCTAAATTAACCAACATTTAATTATGTATTATAAAGGAGTAAATCACATGCAGCACTGGCTATTAAAAACTGAACCAGCTAGTTATAGCTATACAAAGCTAGAGATGTTGGGCAGAGATACCTGGGAGGGCGTTAGAAACTTTGCTGCCCTCAAGCATCTTCGCCAAATGAAACCGGGAGATCTTGCCTTTATCTATCATACAGGAAAAGAAAAGGCGGTTGTGGGGGTAGCAGAAATAGTGTCTGATCCTTATCCAGATCCTGGAGAACAAGATGCCCGTTTAATTATTGTAGACGTGATCCCACGCTATCCTATAAATAGGCCTGTGACCCTTAGAGAGATAAAGGAAAATCCTCTGTTCCAAGAATGGCTGCTGGTACACAGGCCGCGCCTTTCTGTAATGCCGGTTTCAGAAGACCATTGGAAATTGATTCATAAACTAGGTGAAACATCCTTGCTTTAGTAATTTCCCACAAAGAGTTTACATTAATCTTAACCTAGGAACTTCTAAGGGAAGGAAGGAGTTAACTCTGTTTGACTAGAAATTTGGCCTCCTGGAAGATTTCTGATAGATGCTTTAAGGGAGTGTTGGCTACTTGGCCAAACTCCCTTAAAGCATAAAGGTGAGTTGCATTGGGAAACTCCTTTTTTAACTGTCTGCGGAGTTTTTCCCCTGATTCGTCTGCATCAGTAAGAATATAAACATCCGCATCTTGAAGCTTATCTATGAGTTCATTTAACCTTTGATAACCAAGGGTGCCATAGGTCACCACTATGTCTACCTGTTCGGCCAGTACTTGCCGAAGTCGTTCTCCGTCGGTTTTTCCTTCGACAATAATTACCTTACCCATAAAGGCCTCCTTAAATAGCTATTTGAGACTTACCACAGTTGCCCCCGAGCCACCCTCTCCCATTTCCCCCAGGCGAAAGCCCTTGATCCTGGGATTGTTCTTTAATTCCCGGTGAACAGCTGCCCGCAGGGCCCCGGTCCCTTTGCCATGAATCAGGATTACACTGCTTAAGCCCGCTAGGAAAGCATCATCCAGATATTTTTCAATTTCTAACAGTGCTTCATCCCCGGTCATTCCCCTTAAGTCAAGGCTGGTACCAATACTTGCTGCTTTATCCTTATATACCTGACCCACCTGGGCTTGACCAATGGCGATCTTTTCCTCAGTGGTTCTGAGCTCCTTCAGGGGTACGGACATTTTCATGATACCCACCTGAACCTGTACATTATTTCCTGATGCACTGATAACGTACGCCTTTTGGTTATACTTAGGTAAAAAGACCTGTTCTCCCGGCTTAACGCTTTTGGGAATTTCGCCACCCAACTTTTTCTCTGGCTGGCTGGCAGCTACCTTATTTGTTACTCTTTGCAGTTTACTCCGGGCCTCCTGGATGGCCTCCTCTTTGCCCCTGGCACTTTCCTCCGCCAGCTTGGTCCGAAGCTCTTTAATGGCCTCCTCGGCCTCCAGTCTGGCTTTTCTCACCAAACTGCCTGCCTCCTGGTGGGCTTTTTCTAAAATTGCTTCCTTTTTGGCCTGGAGCTGCTCCTCAAGTTTACTATATCTTTCCTTTAGTTTCTCGCTGTCCCGCCTCATGCTTTCCGCCTCTTGCCGATCCTTTTCAGCGGACTGTTGGGTTTTTTCCAACTTGTTTATTAAATCCGCCACCTGTACTTGCTCAGTGGTTAAGAACTGTCTGGCCTTAGCTACAATTTCTGCTTGCAGTCCCAGTCTAAGGGATATTTCAAAGGCATTACTACGCCCTGGCCTTCCTATTAAAAGGCGATAGGTGGGGCGTAATGTTTCTATGTCAAATTCCACGCTGGCATTTTCCACGCCAGGAGTGGTATAGGCGTAATTCTTCAATTCACTATAGTGGGTGGTGGCTAGTGTGCATACTCCCCTGCGGTGCAGTTCTTCCAATATGGCCCTGGCTAGGGCTGCCCCCTCGGTGGGGTCTGTACCTGCCCCCAGCTCATCCAATAAAACCAGGGCGTCATTTCTGGCATTGGCAAGTATCCCAACTATATTGGTCATATGGGAGGAAAAGGTGCTCAGGGATTGCTCTATACTCTGCTCATCCCCGATATCCGCAAAAACCTGGGTAAAAATACCCATCTGGGAACCCGCTTCAGCGGGAATATGTAATCCGGCCTGGGTCATCAGTGTAAAAAGCCCCACTGTCTTAAGTGTAACAGTCTTACCCCCTGTATTTGGTCCGGTAATTACCAGCGTGTTAAAATCCTTACCCAGGGATATGGTGGCCGGCACCGCATCTCCAGGCAGCAAAGGATGACGCCCCTTCTTTATGTCCAATTTAGCACCACTGACAATAGTTGGTGCCCAGGCATTTATTTTATTGCTATATCTGGCCTTAGCCATGACAAAATCCAATTGGCCAAGGGACTCCAGGGTTATCTTTAATTCTTCGGCCACCTGGCTGACTCCCCCCGAGAGTTCTGCCAGGATCTTTATTATCTCTTGTTTTTCAGCAGCAGACAGTCTGCGCACCTCGTTGTTAGCTTCCACAACTGCCGTGGGTTCCACAAACAGGGTGGCCCCGCTGGCTGATTGGTCATGGATAATTCCAGGAATTTGACCACGGTGCTCCTGCTTAACGGGTACTACAAAACGATCATTGCGGATGGTGATAATGGGCTCCTGCAGGTATTTTTGGTTTTCCGAAGACCGGACGATACTTTCCATTCTCTCCCTTACCCGGTTCTGGGCCCTGTTCATACTCCTTCGAATTTGTAAGAGTTCCGGTGAGGCATCGTCGGCAATTTCTCCACCAGGTAAAATAGCCTTTAAGATATTTCTTTCTAACTGGGCCTGGTTTGTTAGTCCTTCTGATGTTTCGGAGAGCAGTGGATATCTGTCTGACCTCTCCTCAAAAAACTTTTTTATTTGACGGGATGCAGACAGGGTTTCTCCCACGGCAAGAAGTTCTTCCGCTGAAAGAACCGCAAAGCGGGAAGCCCTTTTAACCGCTCCCCTTATGTCGTGCCAGCCGCCAAGCTCGGCCAAAGGCTCGAGCCGCAGCATTTCCCTTCCTTCACTGGTTTCTGCCTGCCACCTTTTGACTATTTCAGCATCGGTTATGGGAATAAGGGCCATGACCTTTTCCTTCCCCAGCTCTGAGTAGGCTAGTTCCCCTAGCCTAGCCAATACTTTATCAAATTCCAATCGTCTAATGGTTCGTTCCATATATCTTGATATCTCCTTAAACAACTCCTCGGAAAAAATGACCCTTAGTCAAGCCAGAGTTACTAAGCTCTTCCAGGTCCTCCTTAGCCTCACGGTCCTTATAATCATCCTTATGGCCATACTTGAACCTGGCTAGGGCTTGACGGTAATGGTTTACTGCTTTAGCTACATAACCGTGGTCCTCTTTCTTGGCTTCTATTCTTAACACCCCGCTAACCTGGGCCAGGGTGAAAACATCTTCTATCATACACAGGTCCTTGGCATTGAATAAATGCATATGACAATTCTGGTCAACCTCAAGGGGAAATACCAGCCCCATTCTGTCTTTTAAACCACACTTTTGCTTGTGGCAGGGACCTCCGCACTTTTTACCTGGAGCTAAACCTCCCAGGATGCTGCCAACGGGACAATATTTACTGGTCATCATTGGCACCGCTCCTTGCACCAACACCTCCAGGGGCAGGGGACTGGTCCGGGCAAGCTCTTGAACCTGCTTCATGGTCAGTTCCGGAGACAAGGTGGCTCTGGAAACCCCTAGCGCCTTCAGGTAGTGAAGGGTAGCCGAGTTAAAGACGTTAAGGGAAAAGTCTGCTACCACAGGCTTATCAGTAAAATCCCTAAGGATTTTTAATAGCCCCAAATTTCCAACCAGAACCCCGGCCAAGGGAAAATCTCTGACTTGATTAAGCAAACCTATGAATTTACTTAACTGCTGGTCATTCATAATCCTTGAAGAGCTTAATACCAGGGAAGCTCCGTTCTTTTGGCAGAACTCCGCACCGGCCTTGATATCCTGCTCAGTAATTAGCCCCTTGGAGCGGTAGCTTTCCCCGCCAAAATACACCATATCAGCGCCATAACTTACCGCCGCTTCTAAAGAAGTAAGGTCGGTGACATTAACAGACAGAAGAGGTTCGGAGTAATTGCTAGCCCTATCCATTTCAAGTTCTTTGAGGGCACCCCTAATTCTACGCTCCGCCAGGTGCTGAGCAACACCAGGTTTTTTCCGGCCCCGGAGTCTCTTTTGTTCCAGTTCAGCCAGAACCTTGCGCCTGAGCTCGTTTATCTCTCTCATGGGAACCATAACCTTACCTTCCAGGTCAGCCTTAAGCCCCCCTAGACTAAAGGGAGTATTACCAAGCCTATCTAGCTGTTCCCTTAAAAACTCCTCGGTTATGGGACGCTTCTGGGCCTCTTGCCCCACTTCCTCAGAATAGCCCTCTACAGTTAGGCCTGTGTCATCAGCCACCTTCATATATAGAGGTTCACCAACCCTAGCCCTAATATGGAAGTGTAAAGGTAATTTTTTGGTTTCCCTGGCTGAGCTATAGGTTTCTCTAGCCAGTTCCATTAAACTGGCATCATTGGTCTTAAAAACCCTGTCCCCAGGCTTAATTTTACCAGGTATGGCCAACCCAACCAGGGAACCGGCCGGGGCAAAGTCAATTTGCTTGCCCTTTAGTAATATACTATTAACTTCAATGCCGCTGCGGCCACCCTCGGTAACCCACACCTCAATGCCATCCCCTATCCTCAGGGGTTCTTCCAGCATTACTTCCACCAGCTTGGTTTGCCTGTTATAACCTTTGACCCGACCCAACCTGATACCCCGATTATTGGGCCTTTTAAAGCTCATCAATTCCTTACCTGGATTACCTAAAAAGTAACCTGGGCTAAAATCCCGATTAAATATTTGTGCCAAATCCCTGGCTTCATCTTCCTGGACTTTGAAGGACTGTCCTTCTGCTAGTGCTCGGTCAATTAGATTTCTGTAGGTCCTAATTACTGTGGCCACATATTCCGGCCTTTTCATACGACCTTCAATTTTAAAGGAATTAATGCCCGCGGCAACTAATTTATTGATATGTGCACTGGTATTGATATCCCTGGGACTCAAAAGATATTCACCTATATCTGCAGGCACCAGGGTCTTACCCCTTTGATCCACTAGCTGGTACTGTAAACGGCAGGGCTGGGCGCATTTACCCCTATTGCCACTGCGGCCGCCAATCATGCTGGACATCAGGCACTGACCGGAATAGCAAATGCAGAGAGCCCCATGAACAAAGGCCTCCAAATCTGCGCCTGTTTCTCCCTTGATGATGGCAATCTCCTCAAGCTCCATTTCCCTGGCCAGTACTATCCGGTCAAAGCCTGTCTCCTGCATAAGCTGAACACCGGGCAAATTATGTACCGTCATTTGGGTGCTGGAATGAATGGATAATTCCGGAATTACTTCCCTGGCCAACTTAGCCAAACCCAGGTCTTGAAGTATAGCTGCGTCTACTCCAATATTATGGAGGAAATGGAGAAAGCCCATGGCCTCCTCCAATTCGTGATTTGCCAGTAATATATTTACGGTAACATAAATCTTTACCCCACGGATGTGTGCATATTCCACCGCCCTGGCCAACTCCTCCTGATCAAAATTGCTGGCCGATTGCCTGGCATTAAACATTTTTCCGCCAAGGTATACTGCATCTGCTCCGTTTTGCACTGCAGCCACCAGGGCCTCCCAACTTCCTGCCGGGGCGAGCAGTTCAGGTTGATGATTCATGGGGTTTCCTCCTAAAAATATGTTATCTTTCCACCCTTATTAGTCCCGAACAAGGAACTATCTCGATACCATGTTTTACTAAATGGTCAACAATCAGGTTCATACCCAGGGAATCACTGGCCAGATGTCCGGCAATAATGACATTGATGTGGTTTTTCTCTGCTTCTTTGCGATGCTTCTCACCGATATGCATGACGATGAGGGTTCCTACACCAGCTGCAGAAAGCTTGGCATAGGCATCTTCCGAACCGCTGGTTCCCCCGGTCATATCAACAAAGATTTTACCGGCCCGGCGTTCCTTTGAACCTACCACGATGGTCGGCCCAGCACCGATCTTTACAGCCCCAGCATACTCAGGAATGGTCTTCAAAGCCTTAACTATATCATTCAAGGTCTCGCAATTCTTCTCATCAATATATTTTTGCAAATACTCTGCTACCATATTATCTGCAGGGGTATGGCAGCACATAAGGGGTATATCCATGAGTCTGGCGGCATCTACGGCTCTGTTGTGATTCATGGGCATCAGGCCCCTGCGGACTTCGCCAATCCTAGAGGCCATGATACTTTCCGCCACGTTAATAGGTACCCCCAACTGGGCCATGAGGTCTTCCTGCATGTGCATTACATCATATAAATTGGCTATGGCCTTTCCCTCCGGATGGTGGGCCATAATCAGGTCTATTTTTTGTCCCTTCTCACCTAAGCGGTCTGCCAGTACAACTTCTCCCACTTCCATATCAATACCCACTAGAATTCTTTTCACCTGGTGTTCAGGCTCTCCATATAATACCCTGGTATCAGAATATGGGTTAAACAGCTTGTCTTGATCCATTTCATTCTTTTCTTCTTCCTTTAGGTCCTCATACTTCTTCTTTTCCTTTTCCAACTGCTTTAGGACGGCATCCTTGCCTCTGGGATCATGTTCAATGCCTAGGCCAACTATTAATTGATATATTTCTTGTAGTTTCATATATTAACGCTCCTTCTTATTATTATATTACTTCTTTGAGATAAATTTATTTCCTTTAATGTAATATCTTAGGGGCAAGTCTGCACCCTCTTTTATTCCTATTCTTGTTGTGGTGATAATTTCCTGTGGTTCTTCAAAGGACTGTGCCACCCAAAGGCCACCCTTTGTTAAATCTGCCCGATTGTGCTCCTTGGTAATATTAAAGGCCTGTACCAGCTTAGCCGGACCAGAACACAGCTCGTGCACCCTTTCCCGTCCCCGCCTTTGTCTCATTAAATCCAGGCCCACCAAGGGCTCCACTGCCCTGATCAAAACTGCCTCCCCAATACCTTCTCCCTCAGTAACCACATTAAAGCAGTAATGCATGCCATAGGTAAAATATACATAGGCCCTGCCAGGGGGGCCAAACATCACACTATTGCGGGGTGTCATTCCTCTGGCTGCATGACAGGCGGGATCACCCTGGAGGTAGGCCTCTGTTTCGACAATTCTACCCACAGTCATACCTTCATCATGGGCATGAACCAATAATTTGCCTAAAATCTCCCGGGCCACCAGGGTTGTTGGGCGGTCATAAAAGCTTATCGGCAATTGCTGCATATTTTAGCTAAGCACCTCACGCAAATCATTTATCTCAAGGGTATTGATTACATCCCCGGGGGCTAACCAGGCCCTCCGGGCAACAGAAAGGCCATAGACCATTTCATCCAGGCGCCTGACATCATGGGCATCGGTATTGATTGCTAGTTTTGCTCCTGCTTCCTTGGCCATGCGCGTATGTTCCTCATTTAAGTCCAGGCGATCTGGAGATGCGTTGATTTCTAATACCGTATCGGTTTTAGCAGCCATTTCAATGAGGGCCTCAACATCAAGCTCGTAGGATTCCCGCCGTCCAAGTACACGTCCTGTCATATGGGCTATAATATCAACATTTGGGTTTTCCATAGCCCTAGTAAAACGTTTAGTCAAATCCTGTTTACTTTGTCTAAAGCCTGTATGTACAGAGGCAATAACTACATCGGTTTGTTCTAAAAGTTCATCAGGAAAATCCATGGAACCATCGGGAAGAATATCCATTTCTACCCCGGTCAGAAGGGTAAAGTCCTTTAGACTTGTGTTCATTTGCCGGATCAGTTGATGTTGCTCCAGCACCCGCTCCAGTTCTAAACCATTAGCAACTTTTAGGGATCTTGAGTGGTCTGTAATGGCAGCATAGGAATACCCTTTTTCCAGGCATTTATTAACCACATCCTTAATTTCCATGGCAGAGTCACTCCAGGTTGTATGGATGTGCAAATCTCCCTTAATGTCTTCTCCACTGATAATCTTTGGCAAGCCTTGACCAGTTGCCGCCTCAATTTCACCACGGTTTTCCCTAAGCTCCGGTGGTATATACTCCATGCCCAGGGACCGATAGATGTCTGCCTCACTGGTCAAATCAACTACCTTTCCCTCTTGTGTCTCTATTCCCCTGTGGTTTAGCTTTAATCCTTTATACTTGGCGATTTCCTGAAGTATCAAGTAATGGGTTTTCGACCCTGTAGCCCTGTGCCAGGCCGGGATAAATTCTGCCGGTGTTACCACAGACAGATCAACTGCTATGCCCCACCAGGTCATTACCTCAATGCGATTATCCCCTTTATTTATTACCTCTTTAACCCTGGGATGGCTAGCCAAAGCGGCTAGAAGTATCTCTGGATTCTCAGCCCCTGCAATGATATCCAGATCACCCACAGTTTCCTTCCACCTGCGGGTGCTGCCGGCTGTCTCTACAGCCTTAACCCCAGGCAGCAGGCTAATAAAGCTGGTCAATTCCTCGGCCATTTCCCTGGCCACCGAAAGGCGGGTTCTTCCCTGGCGATTGCGTACCATTTCGATGCCATTTAAAATATCCCATTCTAATTTGGCACTAAATCCCTTTAGCTTACGAACCCTTCGGTCCTTTACAGCATCTTCCAAATCCTGCAGGTTTGTAACACCCAGCTCCTGCATTAGTGCCCTGGCTCTTTTGGGACCAATACTTGGCAGCTGCTTTATTTCCAGTACTCCTGGAGGTATCTCCCGAAGCAGTTCCTGATGTTTCTTAAGGGTTCCAGTTTCTAAAATCTCTTTAATCTTTGACTCAATGGCACGACCTATACCAGGTATTTTGGAAAGCTGCCCCCGACGACTTAATTCCTCCAGAGGCTGTTCAAGATGAGCCAGGGTTCTGGCCGCTTGTCGATAAGCCCTAGTTTTAAAGAAATCATCTTCCTTTAATTCAATCAGGTCTGCCAGTTCATTAAATATCCAGGCAACCTCGATGTTTTGCATAAACATCGCTCCATTCTGTTGTACTACTAGGTTTTCCCGAAAAATAAAACTCATGAATATTTCATGAGTTATTCCGCGGAACAGTTTGTTTTTTCCGGTTCTATCATTTGGAGCAAGTTATTATACTCCTGCTGAAGTTTAATTAATTCATCTACCAGATTTATTGCTGATAAAACAGCTACTTTATTCAGGGATAACTTATTATTTCTTTGTCTTATTTCATTCATTCTTTTATTGACCTGATGAGCTACCATCAGCATGTATTCCGGGGACTCATGACCCTTTAAGGTGTAGTGCTCACCAAGTATTTCGACTTCCACCCTGTTAGCTTGGCTGGACATAACAGGCCCCCCTTCTATTAAGGAGATTATTCGCTATAATAAGCCAAATTCCTTCATAGGAAATCCATTAACTCCAATTCTTTCATAATATTGGTTAACATTTACTAAGGATATTTTTATTTCCATAGATACCAAAAAGTAACCGGGGATATAATAAACAGGTGACCTCTCTACATTACCAAGGTGGTGTTGGATTTTGTCTTTTCCTCCGGTCCTGCTATTGATATCAATTTCTATAGGTGCCATAGGACAACTGCTATTAAAAATTGGGGCATCCCAATTATATCCCCTATCATTGACCTTGCCAAATCTTACAGGCACTCTAATGAGGGCCTTCACCAATCCCTGGGTTCTGGGAGGTACTTTTATGTACGCAACCAGCCTGGTTACCTGGCTTAAAGTTCTAAGTACCATGGAGCTAAGTCTGGCCTATCCTATGGTCAGCCTGGGTTATGTGTTGGTTATGGTGCTTTCCTTTCTATTCCTTGGGGAAACCTTTACTATTCATAAGCTCCTGGGTGTAGCGGCGGTAATTACCGGTGTTATGCTGATAGGTTATAAATAATAAGGGATTAATATTGAAAAGACCGGAAACAAATTAAATTGCTCCCGGTCTTTGCTTTTATTTCCTTAGTTCAGCCCCGACCTGGGCTTCCAGTGATTTGGCGATGCGCTTCATCTTATCGGCGGTCTCCTCATCTGTTAGGGTACGGTCATCGGCCTGGAATTTCATACTGAAGGCCACGCTCTTATATCCCTCGGGCACCTGTGCCCCTTGGTATACGTCAAAAATATCGGTTCCCCTCAGCAGGTTTCCACCAGCACGTTTAATTATAGCTAACATTTCAGAAGCTTCCACTTGCTGCTTAACTAATACCGCCAGATCCCTTTCAACCAAGGGAAATTTTGGTAGCCCTTGATATTGCTTAACGGGACGGTTAGCCCGGAACAGTACGTTTAAGTCTATCTTGAGGGCTACAGCCCTGCCGGATAACTCATAATTATCAATGACATTGGGGTGTAGCTCTCCTACAACACCCATTAGCTCACCATTAACTTCAATTTTAGCACATCTACCCGGGTGGAAGCTGGGATCCTGGTGCCGTTTAAACTCCACTCCCTCCAGGGCAAGGGAATCTATAAGTTGCTCTGCCACACCTTTTATAAAATAGAAGTCCATGGGGCTGGCAGGTTGGTTCCAGGTTTTAGGGGTATTACCGATGGCCACCGCGGCCAAAACAGGTACTTCCTCGGGTAATTGCTGTCCTGAAACAGGATAGAATACCCGGCCAATTTCAAATACAGCTCCGTTTTGAAGACGGCGATTGAGGTTTCTCTGCAGTACCTCCAGTAAGCCAGGCACCATCACGGTACGCATGATAGATTGTTCCTCACTAAGGGGATTTTGCAGTTTTACAACCTGACGCAGGGAGCTATCAGGTGGAAGGTTCATCAAATCAAAGATTCTCGGATGAACAAAGCTATAGGTGACCACCTCGAAAAAGCCGCAGGATATCATTAACTTTCTAGCATCCCAGGTAATTTGCTGCTCCTGTGTACGGCGTCCCTGGGTGGATGCTCCGGAAGGCAGGGTCTCAGGAACCCGGTGGAAACCATAAAGTCTGGCAACTTCCTCTACCAAGTCTATTTCCCTGGTTATATCAGGGCGGAAGGTTGGAACGGTTACCAGGAGGTTATCCCCCTGCTCCTGAACCCTGAACTGCAAGCTCAACATAATCCTATATATTTCATCCTTTGGCACGCTAACCCCAAGGATCCAGTCAACCCGCTCAGGGCGCAGCAGGATGGTCTTTTCTGTAATTGGAGCTGGAAAATTATCTATGGCTCCGGCAGCTATGGTTCCACCGGCCAAATTATGCATAAGCTCAACTGCCCGATCCGCTGCCCTTAGACAACCATTAATGTCAATGCCCTTTTCAAATCTGGCGGATGACTCGGAGCGCAGGCCCAGGGATTTGGAGGTCCTTCTGATGCAGATGGGATTAAAGTAGGCCGACTCAATTAACAGATTGACTGTGTCATCTGTTACCTCACTGTACAGTCCACCCATCACACCGGCCACTGCCACCGGTCCTGCTTCATCGGTAATGGCCAGCATTTCTGCTCCCAGGGTTCGCTCTACATCGTCCAGGGAGACAATTTTCTCCCCTTCCTCAGCCCGCCGCACAATAATATGATGGTTCTTTAATTTATCGTAATCAAAGGCATGAAGGGGCTGGCCCAGTTCCATCATGACGTAGTTGGTTACGTCAACCACATTGCTGATAGGTCTGATACCAACAGCCCTGAGCCTGTTTTGCAGCCACATGGGGGATGGTCCTATCTTAACTCCCTTGATGACTCTAGCCACATAACGGCGGCAAAGTTCCGGAGCCTCAATATCAATTTTAGCCAGTGACTCTACATTTTCATCACCAACTACAATTTTAGGTGCCGGCATCTTTAATTCTTGATTTAATATTGCCGCCACATCCCGGGCAACCCCTGTAACACTCAGGGCATCACCACGGTTGGGAGTTAGGTCCAGCTCCAGAATAAAATCATTAAGGCCTAAGAGTTCTTTGGCATCCACACCTATGGGAGTATCCTCCGCGAGAATTAAAATGCCATGGGCCATTTCTGGAGACATAAGTTTTGCCTCCATGCCCAGTTCCTGACCGGAGCACAGCATTCCCTGGGATTCAATGCCCCTCAGCTTGGAACGTTTGATCTGTAAGCCCTTGGCCAACTTAGCACCTTCCAGGGCAACCGGAATGATATCCCCCTCTTTGATATTGGTGGCACCTGTTACAATTTGCAGGGATTTCTCCTGTCCTACATCCACACTGCAAACCGATAGTTTATCTGCATTGGGGTGACCCTCAATTTTGGTAATGCGGCCGGTCACAATATTCTCAAGTTCAGCACCAGGTTCATCAACGGCATCTACGGCAATTCCTGATAGGGTTAGCCTATCTGCCAGCTCCTGTGCCGGTATATCAATATTCACATATTCTTTTAGCCAGTTATAGGAAACACGCATGGTTTTATGTTAACCTCCCGATCCTTATCAAAATTGGGCTAGGAAACGCAAGTCATTATCAAATAGCAGCCTGAGATCATCTATGCCAAACTTAAGCATGGCGATACGCTCCACCCCCATACCAAAGGCAAAGCCGGTAACCTCTTCGGGATTATAGCCTGACATTTCCAACACCCTGGGGTGAACCATCCCTGAACCTAGAATCTCCAGCCAGCCGCTGCCCTTGCAAACCCTACAGCCGCTTCCCTTACACATAACACAGGAGATGTCCACCTCAGCGCTGGGTTCAGTAAAGGGGAAGTAGCTGGGACGAAGCCGTGTCTTTGTTTCCGGGCCGAACATTTGCTGGGCAAAGGTAGCCAGTATACCCTTTAGATCTGCGAAGGTTATCCGCTTATCTATTACTAGTCCCTCCACCTGATGAAACATGGGAGAGTGAGTTGCATCATCATCCCGGCGATAAACTCTACCCGGGCATATTATTTTGACCGGCACCTGGGGAACAGTCTTTTCCATGGTTCTTACTTGAACAGAAGAAGTATGAGTTCTCAATAACACCTCGGGGTTAATAAAAAAGGTGTCCTGCATATCCCGGGCCGGGTGATCCTTTGGTAAATTTAGGGCCTCAAAGTTATAGTAGTCCAGTTCCACCTCTGGTCCTTCAGCAATATTAAAGCCAAGTCCCAGGAAGATATTCTCCATTTCCTCCATAACCTGTGTTAAGGGATGCATTTTGCCCAAATTAAATCTGGCCCCGGGCAAGGTCACATCCAGGTTTTCTGCAGCCAGCTGGCGGGCCTTTTGAGCCTCCTTTACCTGACTGTTTCTAGCTTCCAGGGCAGCCTCAATTTCCTCCCTTACCTCATTGGCTATCTGGCCAACCCTGGGCCTTTCTTCTGCCGACAATGCTCCCATTCCGCGTAAAACCTGAGTTACTTCGCCCTTTTTACCTAAATATTTAACCCTAACAGCATTTAGCTCATCGGTTGTGGAGGATTCCCTTAAGGCCTCCACAGCCTCTGCTGCCAATTGTCTTAACCTCTGCTCCATTTTAATCCTCCCAAAGTGATATTCATTAAGTACAAAAAAATAAAACCGTCCCTATAAAGGGACGGAAAAATATCCGCGGTACCACCCAAATTGTTCTTACGTTAACCAAAGAACCGCTTAGCAGGATAATAGTATGTCTTATCCATCTTCTTGATAACGGCAGAAGAACCGGCGAAACCTACTTGTATGTACCCACACTTTCAGACCGCAGTTCAGGGGTGAACTTCCGAAGACATTCTTTAAGAGGGCTTACAGTCAGGACCCCCTCTCCCTGGAAAGAATAATTCTGCGTACTTATCCCCATCATTACTATGTGCTTTGAAATTTTCATTCTAATGAAGAACTAATTTTCTGTAGATCATATAGGCGTTGACTGACCCTGTTGCCTCGAACAGCCTCCAAAAAAATTCGGCGGTTAACAGCATGTAACCACAACCTTTCATGCTTTTTTGGGGACCTTTCGACATGATTATAACATATGCCTATATGCAAAACAAGGAAGTTTACTGAATTTTGTATCTCTGACGGACCGCCTCATAAAGCATGATAGAAGCCGCCATAGCTACATTTAGGGACTCTGCCCGGCCAGGCATGGGGATATTTACCTTCTTGTGGGAAACAGCCAAAACCTCATCCCTGGGACCCATGCCCTCGTTACCAACCACTATGCCAATTGGTATAGAAAGGTCTTCCTCAAAAATAGGTCCCCCTTTAACGGGGTCACCGATCAGCAGTTTAAGGCCAGTGGAAATTAGGTATTCCAGGGAGTCTTCAATATCACCGGCTGTAACAACGGGCATATGAAATAGGGAGCCCATGGTGGAGCGAATTACTTTTTGATTATATAAATCCACAGTACCCTTCAAAAGGATTACTCCGGTGGCACCCGCTGCATCTGCTGATCTTACAATGGTTCCCAGGTTACCCGGGTCCTGTATGCCGTCCACCACCACCACCAGGGCAGGAAGTCCAGGGGGAAGTACATCTGCCAGGGCATAATCCGGTTGCCAAAGCACTGCTAGGATACCTTGGGGCGTCTCGGTGCCAGCCATTTCAACCATTATCTGTTCCGAAACGGGATAAAGGTTAGCCCCTTTTGTCTCAGCCCTTTCTATTATCCTAGCAACCCTCTCAGACTCCGCAGCCTCCAAAGTATAAAATAGAGCCTCCATGGTCCAATTGCTTAAAGCGGCCTCCTCAACCAGGCGAATTCCCTCGGCCACCAACTTCCTTTCCTTCCTCCGAAAGTTTCCCTGGGCTAATTTTCGAACATACTTAACCTTTGTATTCTGAGAGGCAGTAATCATCGCCTTTCCCCCTCCTGGTAACCTAACATACACATCCCCGCCTTCCGGGGCTTTGTTATTTATGGAAAAAGGCATGGTGAGTACCATGCCTTAGTTGTTACCAATATATAAACTATTTGTTATGCCAGGTTGGATTTGGCAACCTGTACCAGTTGGCTGAAGGCCTTGGCATCGTTTACAGCCAGGTCAGCCAGCATTTTACGGTTAACTTCAACACCGGCCTTTTTCAGACCGTTGATGAACTTGCTGTAGGACATTCCGTTAATGCGGGTTGCGGCATTAATTCTGGCGATCCAAAGCTTACGGAAGTCGCGCTTTTTCTGGCGACGGTCTCTGTAGGCATAAGCCAGAGCCTTCATTACGGCCTGGTTAGCTACCCTAAAGAGCTTGCTCCGGGAACCTCTATAACCTTTGGCCAGTTTCAATACTTTTCTGTGTCTATTGCGGGAAACCACACTGCTTTTAGCCCGTGGCATGATGATTACCTCCTTTTACATCTGAACATATTCCAATTCTTAGTAGGGCAGCAGACGACGTAAACGTCCAAAATCTGCATCGCTGATAATCAGGGATTTACGCAGGTTACGCTTACGTTTGGCAGTCTTTTTACCTAGAATATGACTGTGAAAAGCATGCCAGCCACGAATTTTACCGGTGGCAGTTTTCTTAAATCTTTTAGCAGCCCCACGGTGGGTTTTGATTTTTGGCATTTAGGGCAACTCCTTTCTAATCCTGCTTCTCATTTTTAGGTGCTAAGATCATTATCATATTTTTGCCTTCAAGTTTAGGATGCCTTTCAATTGTGCAGATATCTTTCATATCTTCAGCAAGTCGAACCAGCAGTCTTTGCCCCAGTTCGGTATGGACAATCTCACGGCCCCTGAACATGATGGTCGCCTTAACTTTATCGCCATCCTTTAAGAAACGCTCTGCGTTTTTGGCCTTGACATCATAGTCATGATCCTCAATGCGGGGACGCAGCTTAACTTCCTTAACCTGAATAATACGCTGCTTCTTCTTGGCCTCTTTTTCCCTTTTACTTTGCTCATATTTGAATTTTCCAAAATCCATAATACGGCAAACCGGGGGCTTGGCCTGGGGAGCAACTTCCACCAGGTCTAACTGCTTTTCCTCAGCAATGCGCAGGGCTTCTTTGGCAGACATAATACCAAGCTGGTTATTATCCGCATCTACAACCCGTACCTCGCGAGCTCGGATCTCCTCATTGATACGTTGATCTTTCGAAATACCTGTTCACCTCCATAGTTATTTGTTTGGGAATAAAATAATAAAAGCGGGTTATTCACCCGCTTAAAGACGCAATAAACAATATTAAACATATTGTATCTAACATCTAACCCCACCAACCTAGGTTGTAAGGTGAGAAGCGGATGCTTCTTCTTCGTGTTAATATCTAATTTGTCGAACACTTTTGTTATTTTAACATAATGGTTTTCTATAGTCAAGGAAATATCCTTTATTCCCCTAAAAAATGGTCTTGTTCTTTATATCATCGGTAACCTGCCGGATAAACTCATCTACCTTAACTGCTCCAACGTCTCCCTTACCCCTCTGTCGTAGGGCAACTGCACCGTTTTCCATCTCACGGTCGCCAATTACCAACATATAGGGAATCTTTTGGGTCTGGGCTTCCCGAATTTTATAATTAATTTTCTCATTGCGGGCATCCAGTTCAGCCCTTACATTTAATCTGTCTAGCCTTTCCACCACTTCCCTGGCATAGCTGTGGTGTTTATCGGTAATGGGCAGTACCTTCACCTGAACAGGGGCTAACCATACCGGAAAAGCTCCGGCAAAGTGTTCCACCAAAATGCCAATAAAACGCTCTATACTGCCAAATACCACCCGATGAATCATCACCGGACGATGTTTCTGACCATCTTCACCTACATAGTTCAGATCAAATTTTTCTGGCATTTGGAAATCTAGTTGGATGGTTCCGCACTGCCAGGTACGCCCCAAGCTGTCAGTCAGGTGGAAGTCAATTTTAGGTCCGTAAAAGGCACCGTCCCCTTCATTAACCTTGTAGTTCATCTCTTTAGCTTCCAGAGCCTCACGCAAGGATTCTGTGGCCATCTCCCACATCTCATCGGACCCCATGGATTTCTCCGGTCTGGTGGATAGCTCCACATGATACTTCAGGCCAAAGGTTTGATAGAAAAACTCAAAGAGGTCGATAACACCGATAATCTCAGACTTAATTTGACTGGGCAGCATAAAAATATGGGCATCATCCTGGGTGAAGCAGCGTACTCTCATTAGTCCGTGTAGCGCTCCGGATAACTCGTGGCGGTGCACTAAACCAAGTTCACCCCACCTTAAGGGTAGATCTCGATAGCTGTGCATCCTGGTTTTATACACCAGAATACTACCTGGGCAGTTCATGGGCTTTACGGCGAAATCACCCTCATCAATCTTGGTAAAGTACATATTCTCCTTATAATGATCCCAGTGTCCAGACTGCTCCCAAAGTCCACGATTCAAGATAATGGGAGTGCGTATTTCCTGATAGCCCCTTTTTTTGTGCTCCTGGCGCCAAAAATATTCCAACTCATTGCGTAGAATCATACCCTTCGGATGGAAGAAGGGGAAGCCAGGACCTTCATCCTGAATACTGAACAGGTCTAACTCCTGACCCAGTTTACGATGATCCCGCCGCTTGGCCTCCTCAATTCGGAAAAGGTGTTCATCCAACAGCGCCTTTTTAGGGAAGGAGGTGCCATAAATACGCTGCAGCATTTTATTCTTTTCACTGCCCCGCCAGTAGGCACCGGCTATGCTCATTAATTTAAAGCTTTTAATACGTCCGGTGGAAGGCACATGGGGACCCGCACATAAATCATTAAACTCACCTTGCTGATAACAGGATATTACCGAGTCCTCTGGTAGGTCGTTGATCAGCTCAACCTTATAAAGCTCGCCCTCTTTATTAAATTGTTCCAAGGCTTCAGCCCGGGAGACTTCCACCCTTTCAAAGGGTAAATCGGCCTTGATAATCCTTTGCATCTCAGCTTCTATTTGTTCCAGCTCTGCTGGGGTAAATGGACGGGGCACATCAAAATCATAATAAAATCCATCTTGGATAGCCGGACCAATGGCAAGTTTAGCTTCCGGAAAGAGCTTTTGCACGGCCTGGGCCATAATGTGGGCCGAGCTGTGACGATAGACGGCTCTTCCCTCCTCATCATTAAAGGTAAGGAGTTCTAGGGCGGCATCTTCCTGGAGCGGGAACTTTACATCCACAATTTTCCCATTAACCTTACCGGCCAATACTTCTTTAGCCAGTCCATGGCTGATGGATTTAGCAACTTCGATTATGGTGGTACCGTCGGGGTATTCCCTTACCGATCCATCCTTTAGAGTTATCTTAATCATGCTATATTCTCCCTTCTAAATAAGGATAAAAAATATAAAACCCGCCCCTGATATAATCAGGGACGGGAAATATCCGCGGTTCCACCCTGGTTGGAAAATTAGCTTTCCCCACCTTAAAGGCTTTTAACGGTGCCGAACCGGCTTGCATACTTAGTTTCAGCAAAGCTGCTCCAAGGTGGTCTTCAGGCAACTCTCTCCGGGAAACGCTCACAGCCCTGACATTCCCTCTCTGGTCGGTCAAATTGACTTACTTTCCTTATCATTGCAATTATTTAGTTACGGCTATTATAGTTTTACAAACAATAATTGTCAAGTTGTCATATAAACCAGGCCAACTTGAATAAGGCCTATGATAAAACCAAGAATTCCACCAATGATCTCAATGTGCTTCAGTTCCCTTGAGGCCACAGTTAAAATTATTTTCTCTAAATGGGCCACCTCATAGGCATTTAAGCGCTCCTCAACGATTTCAGAAAGCCTTACCTTTTGAATAACGCTACTGCCCGCTTGATCAATAATCTGGTTAATCACCTGGGGCATTTGTTTTTGCAGCATATCTCCCATCATTTCAAGAATAACTGCCCTGACAGTTGTAGGCACCCAAGCGGGAATCTTGTCCACTATCATTTTATGAATTGATTCGCTGGCCGATTTAATAATCCCATCCAAGACTTCTGGTGATTTCATTTGGCCCATAAGGTCTTCTACCTTTAAAAGCTCCCGCTCTACAACCTCACCGATACTCTTGGCCAACTCAGCCCTTCTTTTGGGCACCACACCCTGAATGACCCAGGGTAATCCTGGTATTTTCACAGGCTGGTATGGTTTAAATATAGCCTTTACTGCGATTAGATTTGTTACCCAGCCAATAAATGCCCCAATTACCGGAATTAAAAGAATAACCCACCATTCCAACTTCTAAACCCCCATTTGTCAATTAACGACATTACTATACCAGAATGTCCCCGCAGGTGCAATATAAATACCGCCCTAGGGCGGTATTTATAGGCTATTGTTGTTGATTTTTGCATAATGTACAACCGCTGCATTCAGAAACTCTGCCCGCAAAAACGCTTTTAATTGTTTCCATGGTGGTCTCCGGTTGGTCCTGCAGGTTGGTATGAAATACAATTTTATTGGGGGCAATTGTGATTAGGGCACTAATCAGGAGATCCTCATAATTTATTTCATTATCCATTATGTCTAAAATATAACCTTCAAGGAATTCGCTACTAATTGGCTGGTGCTCCTCATCAAATAGCTTGTAAGCTCCCTTGCGATTGATTAATACATTTACCATTTCTACCTTTGGCTCCTGGATTTCCACAAAATACTTGAGAAGTTGGATGAATTCTTGATATTCACGCTCCATTAGGAATTCATCCACCGCCTGATCAACGGCTTCCCTAATATCATTGATATATTCCTTTAACCTGAAGCGGATAAAACCATCTATAACTATGCTGTCATTTTGTCCTAAGTACTCCACCAACTTTTTTATAATGGCATGCTTCCTATCTCGCCGATCCATTTGACCGGGCATAACAACTTCACCATTGGTATATCTTAAGGAATATTGAAGTATTGTTTTCTTTTCATCCTCATTAAAGTAATAGTAATTTTCTCGAATGATTTCTTTAACCAATGCTTTTTCCCATTGATTGAGAATAACATCGGATATTATATCTGCAACAAAGTGTCTGAACAATATTATATCATCGGTTTGTTGTTCTCCCCGATGTGGCCCAATAAAGTCGCAGGATAAGAACGTTATGTTGCCGGCAGGATTTTCTTTAAGACGAACGTTGAAGTTATCATCATCAACAAACCTCTCCCTGCCAAGACGTGCCTTTAAAAGCTCAATATGCTGGGTGGCACCTATTGAAAGACACTGGTTCATCTCCTCATATCACCCCTTCCCATAGTAATAGTATATGAGAGCAATTTTTTTTGTATACTGGCGCAAATAGCAGTGATAATTATAAAATATGGCTTTCTACTTGCAGTATGAACAGAAAGCGTTGTTACTATCCCATGTAAAAATTATAGAGCAAACCTTACAATGGAGTAATTGAGGTTATTTTCATATGAGGAAATTTATGACATTTATTTTTGTATTATATACGCCACCAATGCCAGTAAGATGATTATAATAGTTGCCAGCAATACCCAGTTTATTCCTGCCGTCTTTAATGGCTCTGGCTTTGGAGATTCTAGGGCTAGGGCTTCCCAGGACTGTGCCTCTATACTTTTTGCCACCGGAGGGTATTCATTTGTGGTACAACTCTTAGGAACAAAAGGCACCACATTGCTCCTAGTTTTTTTACCCCTTTTAGGTCGGTTATCCACAATATCGGGACTATTCGGACGATCCACATAGGTATATTTTGGTAAAGCATTTGATGAAGTATCTTTTAAGGGCTGCTGGAAGGGCAGAGAAACTTGATCCGTAATACAACTTAATGGGATGAACCACTGGTTACTTACTGAAGGTTTCTTTCGCACTATTGTTTTATGGGTGGTAATTTGCGGAGCAAACCCTGGCCAACCTGGATAGGGATTGCAAAACTGCTGGGATTTTCCACCTACTTTTAATTTTATATAACTGAGTGAGATATTTTCAGTAATACAGCTCAGTGGCACAAACTCCTTTGAGTGATTTATTTTTTTCTTTTTCTTAATCGTACCAAAGGCTGGATAGTAGCCAATACAGGGGGTAGTCTCCTTGATTCTATGACCTTTATAACCAAGGGAAACCTCTGCACTACTACAATCCTTTGGTGCAAAAGCAATACAGCCAAATCCTGTCTTCTTCTTTTTATTCTTGATCTTTTTTTGAACAGTATTTGCGCTCTCATTTTCAAAGGGTAAAGCTAAGCTAAACCTAATTACTGGAGTTGTAGTTTGCACTAAGCATTCCTTGGGAACAAAGGGTGCAAGGCTGTTTGAGTTTCTCCTCTTCCTTTTCTTTAAAAATCTCACCACCTCTTTTACTTCTGTTCCCTTAAAAACCTTTACCATCGAAGCCCGTTCTTGAATACAAGTCTGATCTACAAAAGCATCGGCAAAACCCCTACTTTTCCTTCTTACTCTTATGTCAAAATCAGGCACAGCCACTTTTTCCGTTGAAGCAGCATACAGAACTAAAGCTGTACGGCTATTACCGGAGGATGAATTGGCCTTGCTTACCTTTGCATTTCTTCTTCTTTTTCTAGCCAAAAAAGTCCACCCCTTTCTTTTGGCCTGAGTCCACCTTAAGACAGTATATTAATAAAACTCCCCAAAGATATTTATTTTTGTAATTTTCAGACTAGCAAAATTGCCTCATTTTTTTACATTTTCAACACAAATTGTTCAGATATTCATAAAATGGTAAAAAAGGGTAGGTGCTTATTGTGTTTAAGGAAATTCAAGAGCTTAGGGAATTATGTGAGGTTGAAATCAAAAATTTAAGGCGAGAAATACTAATGCTAAGGGGTAATATTTTTCTTAGGTGGGATGCTAAAGGCTATATTCAGAAGGCAGAGGCAAAGGTTGAAATGCTCCATGAGTTGCTTGTAAAGTTAGAAACACTGGCCGAACAAATAACCCCGGTGGTTACTGACATTAAAAATATCGTTGGCTTACAAATTAAAGAAAAATAAATAAAAAGACGTGCCCGGTTCGAACCGGCACGACCTTTACATCAAAAGTTTTTATAATACTTGAGTAATATAGATTAAGGCGGCAATACCTAAAAATCCCAACCCAATTAAAAGCTTGACATCCACCCGGTAGTCCCTCCTAAAAATAATTTCAGTACTTATTATAACATAAATTTTATTTGTTAATATTGCTGGTTTATAAAGGATTTCAAATAGCCTTAGCGAATCTTGATTTTAAAAGGAGGGGGTATTTTCAAATGGATTTTGGAAGTATTGGGGCCTTTCTGGCGGTAGCCATTTTGATTATAATTATTCTTAGAATGATCGGCAAAGGCGGCTGAGGCTGCCGCTAATTTGTACCGGCGGTACAATCTCATCATAGGAAGGGCCGTTAACCAGTGGTTAACGGCCCTTCCTATGCTTAAAAAATTTAGTTTAAGTTAATTACAACATTTTCGTCCGCATAATCTATAGTTCCACCCAGGGCTTCTGTAATATATCTGGCAGGCAGCATTGTACGCCCATCAAGGATTACTGGTGAAACATCCATCATGCTCTCTTGTCCGTTAACTTTTATTACTTTATTATCGATTTCTAGCTCAATATTAATATGTCCCTTATTTATTATTACCTGGTTGTTATTAAAGTCCAGTTCATCATTTGTGACACCTAAGGAGTTTGCTAGATACCTAACAGGTACAAAAACCCTTCCATCACTTATATATGGTGCAACATCCATCTGCACATTTACCCCATTCTTAATGAAAACGTTAGAGTTTACTGTGAAAACTGTGTTAATTTTGTTTGTCCCATCTACAACATCGGCAATATGCCACTTAATACCTTCCGAACCAGGAAATAGGGCATCTGTCTGGTTGATTGCTGTCCCAGCAAGCTCAATATTTACAGGGCCAGTTGGCACAACCCTATTAACTGTAACCTTAATATCACTTAGCTTAATGGTGCTGGCCTTTGAGCTGGAACTTTTAATTTCAACCCTTAAATAGCCTTTTTGATTGGCATCAAGTCCCGTAGATACTGCCCCAATCTGTATATCTCCCTTGATAACTTCTAAAGTTGGGGTTTCAGAAAAAACAATACCGCTGGGCAGGGTTGCAGTTATGTAGGTGCCGGTCTTAAATGTATCGGCAAATGGCTCGGAGACCTGGATGTCTTCTAACGGCTGGTCTTGTACCCCTAACAGCAGGGTGGTTGTTGCAGCTAAACCTACTGATGGAAAAATCAGCATTAATGATAAAAGCAATAGTAGTATCTTGTGTGAGATCCTTTTCAAACTTTTCTCCTCCTTTTTTATTTAGCTAACTAAATATAAACATGAAAGAATCTGTAAATCAACTGCCAATAAGTTGAAAAAGCCATAAAGTAAACAAAAGCCTCCGGGGTTAATCAACCCTGAAGACTTCGACCTGGTGGGCGAGAGAAGAATTGAACTTCCGACCTTCTGCGTGTCAAGCAGACGTTCTCCCACTGAACTACCCGCCCATTTGCATTATCATTATGCAGGAAGTGTTAAAAAAAGTCAAGTGTTGAGATAATTACCCAGGTTCATAAAACAATCCTGGGTAAACATATTTTATTCACAAAAAAGAGCAGGTTTAACACTCTGCTCCTTAATTATTTATTTAATACCCCTTTGTTTTTAACCTTTGGTCCCAGGGCAATTACTTCAGGTACAGGTTCAGCAACGGTTTTGGAAATTAGTCGACGTTCAATTTCTATGTCGTTTTCCATTATTATTTCAAAGATTTTTTGTTCATGTCCGTCAATTCCCGGATTGCGAACAACCACTTGTCCAGGGGCTAACAAGGGATCTTGAATATATTGGCGGGGTGCTTTATTTATAGAACGCTGGGTCTCTGTTTTTACTAGGCGCGCAGAAACCCCCTCCCGATGGCCAAGAATACTGACAAGTAATTTATCCTGTTGAACTTGACTAACAATTAAAATTGGATAAGAAGAATTATTCATAAATTTAAAGTCAATAATATCTCCGGCAATGGTGGCATCCTTACCTACCGGAACATAGGGGACCGGTCTTGTATGGGGTACCCTTTCAGTGACCTTTAGGCCAGATAATAGTACTGCATTATAAAGGGTGGTAGCTACCTGGCACACCCCTCCACCATAATCGGGTACCAACCTGTTGTCAGCAATAACCATGGCCTGCCGATAACCTGATTCTGGACTCCTAGGCCCGAGGGCATTATTCATGGAAAACAATTCACCTGGTTTTATCAGTAAGTTATTAATTAAATCACTGGCTAGCTTAACATTGTGGGTGCGTTCACCATCAGCCAGGCTGAATTGGGTAACAAAAATTGCCAGGCGTGAATTTATACCCTTGTACTGCTCAACTGTGATAGTTGGATCAATAACCTCAAATTGCAGATTCACTTTATGCTGTCCAAAGGACAAATCCTCAAGTTGCTTTATGGTCTGATGAACATCTAATTTGCTTCCTTTTACATCTTGAAATAGAGTAACCTTATCGCCTGTTATGGCATACTGTGCATCCCTTGGTCTCTGATTAAATTGATTAGCTAATTCATTAAGGATGTCACTAAAGGCTTCTTTATCAAAATGAATTATGGCTGGCAGTTTATGCCCAGTATTCATTGTACCGAACAGCAACCTAATATCCTGCCAAGTTGAAGCTCGCTGGCTATAGTTTATGGCCTCTTTAGCTATTCCCTCATAATCAACCCTAAAATCTATGCTTGAAAATTGTATCTCGGTGGTTTTTCCCTCTTGTCCTACCAGGACAAGAGAGTTGTTAAGTGAAGGCCAGGGCAACCCTTGTTCTAATGTAGTTAATGCCTGCTGGTAATTAAGCCCCCCTATATCAACACCCTCCACCGAAATACCAGGCAAGATTGAATCTCTATAAAATAATTTTAATACAGCAGTGGACAGACCGATGCTAACAAATAATTGAATCCCCAGGGCAAAGGTTACAAATGTTGTTAGTCTTACTTTATTCACTAGTGCTAAGGGTTAATTCCACAAATTTATCTGCAGCCTCAGCCTTGTCCACCAGTTCTCGGGTAACTACGTCACCCTTTTTAGCAATCATTTCTCCGTTAGCAGCTAATATATCAGTAGTTACAATACGTCCGATTAGATATTGCTTTTGCTGTTTCTCAAAATATTCCAGGGGATCTGTCTCTGATTCAGATTTAACTGCTTTGGCAGAAGAATTGCTCTCCAGTTGGCTAATGTCTTGTAGTAGGTTGGATTCAAAATTATCTTCAATTACTAACATATCCTTGCCAAATGTAATAACCTGGTCCACAGGTATTAAGCCCTTCTTATCCCCTGCTACCCAACTACATGCAGCAATCTTGCCGGTTTGCTCATCAATGATGATCTCATCAATAGAACCGCTGATTCTTCCTTTCCTGGTCATAACCCTTGTTCCCACTACAGTTACTGATTTTTGCAATAGATCCATTGCCTTTGATACAGAGGTTATTGTTGCTACATTGGCCTTGACCTCCGTTGTTACAGCATCCTCTCCAATGGCTGCAACATCTTTAAAGGAAATTGCCTGCCGCTCAAGATACCATTGTTCAGGCTCAATCACTAAGTACTCTACTGTTCCACTGTCAGGATTAATTAATAAATTTTGCACCTTTCCCAAAAAGGCTACTTCAATAATACTTAGAACAGGTAAACCTATTACTTGGCTTCTTTGTTTCATTATAATGTCTCCTTCTTATAATAAATATTATTTAAGAGATTCTTTAAAGGCCTCACTAAGAATCTCTTTAGGAACCCTTTCATAGGGGATTTGGCCCAGTTGATACTTATTAAGCAGACCTGAAAGGCATGAAATAAATTTCATCTTTTGTCGAAGATTATCCGAACCACTATGATTTTTTAGTTCGGGTTGCTCAATAAAGGTATTTATTATACCCGAGGCCATGGAGTATAGGCCAAGCTGTTGGTATACCGAACTTAGTTCGCTTATCACTAGATAAAGCAGCTCGGAAGTCGGTTTTAAGGCTATGGACTTTTTATAGCAGCGTATAGCGGAAGGAAAATCTTTTCCCTTTCTAAAAAGTAAACCTTGTGCCAGTAATGTTTGGGCAGATTCATTAACTGGAGATTTGTCTTCCGAAACAGTCTCAGAAATTTCTTCATTGCTGAGCTCACATTCTTCTACTGTTGAATCTAGATTGATCTCTTCGTCTGTTCTTTCGTCTAATTTTTGTTCAGCATCTATTATTTCTGTTGCTACCTCTTCTTGAATAGTTAGTTCTAGAGCTATTGTTTCATCTACTACTATTGATTCCCTCGTAGCTAATTCTTCATCGAATGATTCTTTAGTTAGTGCTACTTCATTTATTTGTTCTTCTACTATCAACTCTTCCTTCGTCAAATCCTCTGTAATTGATTCTGGCTTCACTTCCTCAGTGACATACCCCTGGAGATTATCTATTAAGCTACTCTGTTCGGTGGTATTTGAATTGTTTTCTATAGCTTCAACAGTTAGCACTTCTCCGTCTGTTTCAGGTTTGTTAGCAGTATTTAATTTTTCCTTTAATAATTCATTGGTTATCCAAAAACCGAATAAAAAAAGGGCCGATAAAAATAATAGAACTATTTGCCAAATCAAAAGTCTGGGCTGGAAAAGGGGAAATAAAAAACCTAGGGTAAACGTAAAAGTGGACGTAATTACTGCAATTTTGGTAGGTACAATAATCTTAATTGCAAAAAAAAGAACAATTGCTACTAATATTAAGGTAAACCAGTAAACCCACATTAAAATCCTCCGGTAAAAAATATTTTTAGAAATAGCCCACAAACTAACAATATATTCATATTTTCGATATATTTCGTAATATTATCTTCGGAGAAAACTTGCATTTCTTAAGAGCATTTACCTAACTGGTGGAGCAAGACTTTTAAATTAAAATAACCACTCCATGTTCAAGCATTGGAGTGGTTATCTGTTTTAGGATTTATCAAATAGCCTTTTAAACCAGGATAATCTATCTACATCTTGATTGGCCACTAAATCCACAGCTCCTAATTCCTTATCATCTAAATAGAATTTCATCTTTCCAAGCTTGTCCCCTCGTTTAACCGGCGCCTCCGGTGCAGGGGTAAGAACAACCTTTCTTTGTATCTTCTCAACTTCTATCCTGGGTACATATACTTCCAATCTTTCTAAGGCCACCAGGCTTACCCTCTTCTCTAATCCCTCTCTTACCTCTAATTCGGTTACCAACTCATCCTTTTCAGCCAGGACAACGGGCCTGACCTCTTTAAAGCCGTAGTCCAGCAGCCTAGTGGCATCATTCCACCTATTGTTACTGTTTAATATAACAACTGCCAATTGTCTGCCCTCCCTGGCTGCGGAGGCAACCAGACAGTTGCCGGCTCTGGGAGTTGTCCCGGTTTTTACTCCGTTGATGCCCTGGTAATCTGACCTCAGCAGGCGATTGGTACTATGGATTGTTCTCTGCTTAAGGGGTTTTTCTTCCCCATTTTCTGTAACAGATTTACTTTCTTCATCAGGCAGCCAGGTAATAACCGCTTCCTCGGTGCTTACTATTTTAGCGAAGGTTTCATTCTGCAAGGCATAGCTTGTCAGAATGGCCAAATCATTTGCTGTGGTGTAATGATTTGGATGGTGAAAACCATTTGTGTTGGCAAAGTTTGTGTTCTTCATTCCTAATGATTTTGCTTTGTCATTCATCATCTTGACAAACAAATCATGTTCTCCGGCAATATGCTCCCCGATGGCCACGGTAGAGTCATTGGCGGAATACATAAGGGCCGCCTTTAAAAGGTCTTCCAGATATAGCTTATCACCACTCTTTAGCCCAATATCCTGCCCCATGGACACCGCTGCCGCCCTTTTTCTAACTGTTACTACATCCTTTAGGTCGCCCTTCTCAATTGCCAATATGGCAGTCATTATCTTTGTTAGGCTGGCTGGCTCTCTCCTTTTGTCCCCTTCCTTTTGAAAATAAATTTGACCTGATCCTACATCAATAAGGCTAGCTGCTGATGCCTTAATCTTTGGTGGCTGACCCTCTGACGTTTGAGGAGCTGCTACCGCCATATCTAGGCTTGAGCAAAAAAACATAATACAAAACAAAAATACAGATAGCATTAGTTTTTTCAAAACTTTTCCCTCCCTCGAAAACTATTTTCTCTCTACAAGGGAGATCAAATAACAGGAAACAATTAGTTATTTTGGATGATATCAAAAATATTGGTTATATATTCCAAAGTCCCTAATATATTTAAATTGAAATATTAGGAGGTGTTCCAATTGAAAGTATATGTATTTGATTATCGCAAACAAAAAAAGCGCCTATTAATGGCCAGCCTTATCCTATTATGTGCAGCTCTTTTTTCAGTAATGTTTTATCAGCAGCAGAACTTAGCCACAACCGCTAAGAAGTATGCCATATATAAGGTTAAAACAGATCAAAAGGTTGCGGCCCTGACCTTTGATATTAGCTGGGGAACTGAGGTCCCTGGACCTGTACTGGATATTTTAAAGCAAAACAATATCAAGGCCACTTTCTTCATCTCTGGGCCCTGGGCTAAAAAACACCCTGAGTTCCCTAAACGGATCGTTGCTGAGGGTCATGAGATTGCCAGTCATGGTGAGGAGCATGTAAATTTAAGCCAGTATTCTAAGGAAGATGTTCGTAAAAATATTATGACTGCCCACGAAAAGATTAAAGAAGTAACTGGCGTTGAGCCAAATCTTATTCGCACTCCCAATGGTGATTGGAACGACATGGTTCTAACCACCGCCGAGGAATTGAATTACAAGGTTATTCAGTGGAGCACTGATTCCCTAGACTGGAAAAAACCCGGCGTTGAAGCTATCACAGACCGTGTGCTGAAGAAAATTCACCCAGGGGCCATCATACTTATGCATGCCAGTGATACATGCCTGCAAACCCCTGATGCTTTACCAAGGGTACTGGAAGGGCTTCAAAAACAAGGATATCAATTAGTCACTGTATCTGAGCTCTTAAAGCTGGGACCAGCAACTATAGACTAAAATACAAATAAGAAGTATACTGTTTGGGGCACCTGGTGCTCCATTTTATTTTAATTGGGCATGCCTGAAATGAATATCCCCTCAAATAAATAAGCAAACTTGTTTAGTAAAGAAATTAATTACCAGGGAGGTTGCCTAATGGATCAGCAGCATTTTATTAAAAATATTGACTTTGCAAAGGTACTGGAATTAGCTTCCTTAGTGGATTATCAGGATGGTCGGGTTGTCAGCCGCACCCTGGCTCAGGGTAAACCTTTAAGCTTAACCCTCTTTGCCTTTGACAAAAATGAAGAAATAAGTTCTCACTCAGCCCCAGGGGATGCCATGGTTTATATCCTTGATGGTGAAGCTGAGGTTACCATCGGCAATGAAAAGTTTCAACTTAAAGCAGGAGAAACCATCGTAATGCCTGCTAATATACCCCATGGTCTAGTTGCCAATGAAAGATTTAAAATGCTTTTAATTGTAGTTTTTAGTCTAAAATAATTACTTAATAAAAATAATTGGATAAGCCCTAACTTTTCAAAGCTACCTAATTTTGGTATATTAGATCTGTACCAGAATTTTTAAAAGCTGGGAGTTTTTTTATGGCAAAAAAGTGGACCTTTGTATTTTCTGCATTCTTGCTTGCTACTATCATTATAATTTTCATCAATCTCAGGCCTTATCTGCCACAATTCACCAGTCCCGAGCATTTAGCCGATTATATTCGTTCCTTCGGTACTATGACTATAGTGGTAAGCCTTTTATTGATGGTCCTTCAGACCCTGTGTACCCCCCTGCCCCTTTTCCTTTTGGCTGGTGCAAACGGCTTTATTTTTGGATTAGGCTATGGGGTTTTAATTACCATGGCAGGTTCACTCCTTGGCGCTTCCCTGGCCTTTTATTTAGCCCGGGGCTTTGGGAGAGGTCTGGTTTCTAGGTGTCTGAAGGAAAAATATATGGCTAAAGTTGATCTGATGAGTTGTCATGAAGGACCGTGGATGGTTTTTATGGCCAGACTGATACCAATTATCCCTTCCAGCATAATCAGCTATGTGGCGGGGCTTAGCAGAATGAATTATCGGGGTTTTTTTGTGGCCACTGCCATAGGCAAATTACCTGAAATCATAATTTACACCGCCCTTGGACACAGCTTTAGCCAGGCGGAGGGATTAGCCACCAGGGTTACTATACTAATCATTCTATTAACCCTATTACTCTGGCCTGTGATATCTAGAAGAATAAAAAGTACTACCGGCAATTCTCCCCTTACACCTAAGGCTACTTGTGTCATCCCGCCAAATAGAATTCCCCCGAGGAAATAACCCGGGGGAGTTTTTTTATCTATACTTCAATTTTTTACAAAGCCAATAAATCAAAACTGCAGCCAGTGCAACCCCAATCAATATATCCATCTTATGAAACCAAGGCTTAATGGCCTGCCAATTTTGGCCAAGGGCATAACCCGTATAGACTAAGAGTATGCTCCAGGGTAGTGATCCCAGGAAGGTATAGATCACAAAACGCTTAAAATTCATCCTGGCGATTCCCGCGGGTAATGAAATAAAGGTTCTAATTACTGGCATTAATCTGGTAAAAAATACTGTGGCCTCCCCATATTTCTCAAACCAGCGGTCCGCCACCAGAAGTTTGCGGGGTGTAATTCCCACATAGGGTCCATAACGTTCGATAAAGGGCCTTCCGCCCCTTAAGCCTAGATAGTAGGAACCTATGGAGCCAATAGTCCCCCCCACCGTTCCTGCCATAACTGTTCCCCAAAAATCTAGCCGCCCAGTATAAACAAGGTATCCCCCGAAGGGGAGGATCACTTCACTTGGCAAAGGAATATTGGCACTTTCTATGGCCATCCCTATGGCCACACCCCAATAGCCCAGGGCCGAAATAATTACCGTTACCTGGTGTAAAAAAGCCTCTAAAAACTCCAGCTTCTTTCCCCCTTCCCACATGACTTCTTAAAATTTTATTCTCACCAGGTAAAAAAATATAACCGGAGATTATTACTCCGGTTACTTCTTCTTGATTAGAATCACGGTTTCATCTTGTATAAATACCTCAATGCCTAGATTTCTTAAATCTATGGGGGATATGAAGATAGTATTGTTTTTCGCCAGCAGTTCATGTTCCAGTGACTGAATGACACCGTTAATGGTGCTGTCCTTATTGCCTTTCGGTATCAGCCATTGTTGATTTTTCCCAGTTACCCTGACACCATTTAGCCCATTATCCCACCCTACTTGATAACCAAGGGCCTCCAGGGCAATTCTAAGGGGTACATAAATGTTTCCCTGTTCTTTTATGGCTCCCTGTAAACTTAAATCCTCTTCATTAAATACCATTTTGTTCTCACCTGCGTAAAACTTAACCACTATATCCTTTGGCTGAACAACGGTCTTAGCAATGGGAAGTTGAAGTTCGGGAGTAGTTACAAAATAATCTGGTGTTAATCCAATACCGTCAATACTACGTCCCATAGGAGTTAGATAATAGGCAGTGGTCATCTTAAGGGCCCCTCCGTTTTGCAGGGGAATAATATCCTGTACCGTTCCCTTTCCATAGGAATTGGTTCCCACCAATGTTGCTATGCCGTAATCCTGAAACGCTCCTGCCATCAGTTCAGCAGCACTTGCCGACTGATCATTTATTAAGATCACCACAGGTATTTCTTCTATTACCGGCTCAAACTCGGTTTTATATAGGTCTTGAATTTTATCCCTGTCTTCTGTTATAAATACCGTTACATCCCTGCCTAAAATATAGGAGGCTGCCTCCATGGCGGCGTCAACATAGCCTCCACCGTTGAAGCGCAAATCTATAATCAAAGCTCGAAGATCCTTTTCTGCTAACTGAATCAATGCATTGCCGAATTCCTCGCCTGTTTCCATGCCAAAGCTATCAATAGCAATATAGCCGACTCCATTACCTAAATCCCTTTGGTAGATAGTTGGCAAATTAATTACGGCCCTGGTTAATGATAGTTGAAAATCCGGCTCAGCTTCTCTCCTTACGGTGATATTTAACTGCGTTCCCTTTTTGCCCTTAAGTTCATTAATAACCTCCATAAGGGGTAAGTCTAAAACACTTTTCCCGTCAACTGCAATGATACTGTCTCCCGCTAACATGCCTGCATGTTTGGCTGGTGTGCCTTCAAGAACACGAACTACGGTGGGCAACTGGTTGATTAATTCTAGCTCCACACCAACACCTTCAAAATCGCCATTTAACTCCTCGCTAAATATATCCAGCTCGCCTGGCGGAAAGTAGACTGTGTATGGGTCCCCTACCTGTTCAATTATCCCTTTAATACTGCCATCAACTAACACATCAACACCCGTTTCTTTTAAGTGAAAGTGTGTTATATACCCCAATACCTCACCGATGGTGGTGGCACCATCTATGCTTCTATTGTCTTGGGCGTATACCGGGCCTACCCAAGTCATAGTAACAATGGATAAAACAATTAACAGCCTTATAAACAAAATATCACCCCATAAAATGCTAATATGTCCACTACTTCGCCGACTCCAACTCAAAGTCCTCCTATTTTTTGGAACAAAGGTAAAATTGCTAACTCTAGAAGGTATTTTGCGAAAGGCTGGTGAAGATACTAAAGATGTCATATTAAGGAAGGTGCTTGATTTGTCCCTTGAAACCATGATCATTATTGACGGAAACAGCCTTATCCATAGAGCCTTTCATGCCCTACCTCTGCTGTCTAACAGCAAAGGTATAATTACCAATGCAGCCTACGGCTTTACTAATATGCTGCTTAAAGTTCTCAAGGATGAGCAGCCAGGCTTAGTGGCAGTGGCCTTTGACAAGGGTAAAATAACCTTTCGCAACAGTATGTATGAACAGTATAAAGGCACCCGCAAGGCCACGCCAGATGAACTTCGGCCACAATTCCTAATTGTCAAGGATATTTTAAGGGCCATGCGTATCCCTTATTTCGAGTGCGAAGGTTATGAAGCTGATGATTTAATAGGCACTATTACAACCCAGGCTGAAGCCATGGGTCTCAATGTACTCATTTTGACCGGAGACCGGGATGCCTTACAACTGGTATCTAGCAAAACTAAGGTCATGCTGACTCGCAAGGGTATTACAGAAGTTGAATTATTTGATGAAGGAAAGGTCTGGGATAAATTTGGTGTTACTCCTGCCCAAATCATAGAGTTAAAGGCACTACAGGGTGACCAGTCCGATAATATTCCCGGCGTTCCTAAAGTAGGAGAAAAAACTGCTCTGGCCCTGATAAAAAGCCATGGCAGCGTTGAAGAAATAGTAAATAATCTTGACCAGGTTATCCCGAAATACCAAAAGCTCATACGGGGCAACGAAGAAATGGCCTTGCTTTCAAAAAAGCTGGCTACCATCGTTAGGGATGTACCCATGGAATTAGACCTCTCCCTATGTTCTTGGCGGGGTCCTGATAATCAAAAATTATTAGAGCTTTTTCAAGAGTTGGAATTTAAAACCCTAATTCGCCAGCTCACCTCCAGTGTCAGTCAGGTAAAGCAAAAAAGTAAAGAAAAACAAAAAAACGAGATAGATTTGCCCCCTTTAGAAACCTATCAGGTGGGCTATAAAACCATTGCAGGCCAAGAAACTTTGGATGATCTGCTGGTAGCTGCAAGTCATGCTAGAGAAATCGGTATCTACCTAGAAGGTGATCGAAGAGAAGGCATAAAATGTGCCTATCTAGCTATACCTGACAAGGATATCTACCTGCTATTTCCTGAAAAGGTCGATGAATCTCAAGGGATACCACAATTATCAGTTCTAAAGGCCCTTTGTGAAAATAAAGATATCAAAAAGTTTTTCCATGATGCTAAGGCTGCTATTTGGCTATTGCATAAGCATAATATATGTTTAAACAACCTGGCCTTTGATACCATGTTGGCCTCATACCTAATTAATCCCACTGCTTCGGATTATGAGCTTTACGATATAGCATTAGATCAGCTTGGTATTGTCCTGCCCACTAAAGGCGAGGCTGCCAGTGCTGCCAGGGCCGACGCCATACTTCGTCTATCGGAGGTACTATTAAATAAATTAGCCCAAAGGGAAGAAGACCGCCTTTATCATGAAGTAGAACTTCCCCTAGTGACGGTTTTAGCTGAGATGGAGTTAGCCGGTGTAACAGTAGATAAGCAAGGCCTGAAGGATATGTCCCAAGAGTTGCACAGTGTTATTGAGTTATTAACAAAAAATATCCACCGTATGGCTGACCAGGAGTTTAATATAAATTCCCCCAAACAACTAGGCCAGATCCTGTTTGAAAAGTTAAAGCTCCCGGTATTGAAAAAGACCAAAACAGGTTATTCTACTGATGCTGAGGTGCTGGAAAAACTTGCCGAAGAGCATGAAATTGTCGAACAAATATTAGAATACCGGCAAGTGGCAAAACTAAAGTCCACCTATGCCGATGGTCTGGCTGCCCTGGTGGACCCAGAAACCAGCAGGCTTCATTCCACCTTCCACCAAACGGTAACTGCAACTGGCCGGTTGTCCAGTGCCGAGCCAAATTTACAAAACATACCTATTCGCTTGGAGTCAGGAAGGCGGATAAGAAAGGTTTTTGTACCCCGACAAAGGGGTAATATAATGGTAACAGCTGATTATTCTCAAATCGAGCTGAGGGTTTTAGCCCATATGTCTAAGGACCCCAGCTTTGTGGATGCTTTCAAAAACGGTCAGGACATTCACACCAGAACAGCCTCGGAGGTTTTTGGCCTTCCCATGGATCAGGTAACCCCTGAGCTACGTAATCGGGCTAAGGCAGTAAACTTTGGTATTGTATATGGTATTAGTGATTTTGGCCTATCCCGGGATCTAAAGGTAACCCGCAAGGAGGCCAAGAGCTACATAGACAGTTATTTTGCCCGCTGCCCCGGAGTTCGCCAGTATATCGACCGGACCATCCAGGAGGCTAAGGAAAAGGGCTATGTAACAACCTTGCTCAACCGCAGACGATATATTCCTGAACTATTCAGTCCTAATTTTAATATTCGCGGTTTTGGTGAACGGGCCGCCATGAACACCCCTATCCAAGGAAGTGCTGCCGATATCATTAAATTGGCTATGGTCAAGGTAAGGGATGAGCTGGCCCGGAGAAATATGGCGTCAAAAATGGTTCTTCAGGTGCACGATGAGTTGATATTTGATGTGCCAGAATCAGAACTACCTGAGCTGGTAGAGCTTGTTAAAAATCATATGGAAAACGCATTATCATTAGATGTTCCTTTAGTTGTTGATATTAAAGCCGGGCCCAATTGGTATGAAACTAAGCTGATTTAGCCTGTCGCTTCCCTACGGAGGTGCTAATTATGCCTGAGCTGCCGGAAGTAGAGACGGTGGTTCGCTCACTAGAACAACACCTGGCTGGCCTTGAAATTACAGCGGTGGACCTTCATATGCCTAAGGTTATACGACACCCAAGGCCAGAAATTTTTACCGAAGAAATAGTTGGCAAGCAATTTCTCAAAAAGTTGGGGCGTCGGGGTAAATACATCCTATTAAACTTAACCGATGGTTTAACCCTGGTGGTACATCTGCGTATGACAGGCAGATTGGTTTATTGTGTAGCCGAAACCCCCTTGGAAAAACACACCCATGTGGTTTTTCATCTAAATAACGGACAGCATCTCCGCTTCACTGATATAAGACAGTTTGGTCGTATGAGCTTATTACCTACAAATCAGGTCTCAGAGATGTCCGGTATAAAAGACTTAGGACCGGAACCGCTGGATACTAGTTTTACCAGGGAGTTCTTGAAAAAGGAGTTTCGCCGTCGGAGGACAAGGGTTAAGCCCCTGCTATTAGATCAGAGCTTTATTGCCGGTCTGGGTAATATTTATGCCGACGAAGCCCTCTTCCGGGCTAAGGTACATCCGGAGAGACTGGCTGCAGAGCTTTCTCCCCGGGAAGTTGCGGCCTTACACAAGTCCATTGTGGAGGTAATTGCTGGAGGAATTAAACACAGGGGTACTACCTTTCGGGATTATGTGGACGGTGAAGGTCGTTCGGGCAGTTTTCAACACCATCTTAAGGTGTATAACAGGGAGGGACTTCCCTGCTCAAATTGTGGCAAGTCCATTGAAAGAATAAAAGTTGGGGGCAGAAGTTCCTATTATTGTCCCTACTGTCAAAAAAAATAATTAGCACCTGAGTGCATTTCCCCTCATAGACTGTAGATGTAAGAATAAGTCGACTGGGGGGAAAGACATGGAGTTTCTTACCTTGGTAGCCTTCGCCTTGGCATTGAACATGGACGCCCTGGGTACGGGAGTAGCTTACGGGTTTCGCAAAATCCGTATTCCCTTTACTTCCTTATTAATTATCAGTGGCATGTCAGTTTTAACCATTGTGTTTTCAATGTCGGCAGGTAAAATGGTATCACAATTGATATCACCGGAGTTTGCCCATCGTCTTGGTGGCATAATTCTCCTGTTGGTAGGTATTTGGATATTGATTCAATCACTGCAAGATGCCAAAAGGGATAACCAAAAAGAAGTAAAACCTACACTCATGCAAATAAGAATCAAATCCTTAGGATTAGTCATTCAAGTATTGAGGGAACCCTCCAAGGCCGACTTAGATAATTCCGGTGTTATCTCTGCCAGGGAAGCCATACTCTTAGGCATGGCCTTGGCCATGGATGCCTTCGGTGCCGGTTTTGCTGTATCAATGTTTGGCTTTAGCATAGCCCTTACGGCAGCAGTAGTTGGCTTAGGTCATATTTTATTGACCTATCTTGGCCTATTACTGGGTAAATATTTCTCCTGCAGCACCTTTGGCAAGCAATTGTCAATGCTGCCAGGCTGTATATTGATAGCTATGGGTATTTTTAAAATACATTAAAGTTCTTTTCTTAGGAGCGAACCCCATGATCATTGGTCTAACAGGTAATATTGCCAGCGGCAAAAGCACCATAGCAAAGCTTTTAGAAGAACTTGGCGCCCAAGTAATAGATACTGACCAATTGGCCCGACAAGTTGTTGAACCAGATACCCCGGCCCTAAAGGAGATTGTAAACTTCTTTGGACCGGGTATTTTACATGGGGGAGGTAGTTTAGATCGTACCAAATTGGCCGAATTAATTTACAAAGACCCTACAGCTAAAAAAAGGTTAGAGCAAATAGTCCACCCAGCCATAGAAAAAGAATTAATTTCTCAAATAAAGCTCTTTAAGGACTGCTCTCCTAAGGGTATACTGGTACTGCAGATACCTCTGTTAATTGAGGTGGGTTGGCAAAATAAGGTTGACCAGGTTTGGCTTGTTAAGGTAGATCTGCAAACACAAATCCATAGACTAATAAACAGGGACAAGCTTTCACCGGAACAGGCAATGGCTAGAATTAACAGCCAAATGCCCCAAAGCCAAAAAGCCAAGCATGCCCATATTGTAATTGACAACAGTGATTCCATAGAAGAAACTCGCCAGCAAGTTTTAAAAGCTTGGCATAAAGAAATTGAAAAATCTATACATTAATACTAATAAATGGAATAATAATATATTAGTTAACAGCTTGTTGGAGTGATAGTATTGGCCTTCCGTTCTAAAAAAAGCCGGGGATTAAAAAGAAAAGTCATTTTCTTACTTTTACTTGCCCTTTTATTTGTATCCCATAAAGATATCGGTCGTTGGCTATATCCCTTTGAGCATCAGGAAGTCATTTATTATTATGCAGAGGTAAATCACTTGGACCCTCTCCTGGTGGCATCCATTATTAAAACCGAGAGCAACTTTAATCCTAACGCAGTTTCCCCCAAGGGTGCCCGGGGTCTAATGCAGATAATGCCTAATACAGGTGAATGGATTTATCAGCAAATAAGTGGTGGATCTTTAAATCAGGACAAGCTATTTGATGCTGAAACCAACATCGCCCTAGGTACCTGGTACTTAGCGGACTTAAGTGCTGAGTTTAAGGGAGACCTAGTTTTAGTCATTGCCTCCTATAACGCCGGTCGGGGAAATGTAAAGAACTGGCTAACCACCCAGCATTGGACCGGTGAGCATAAAACTATAGACCAGATTCCCTTTATGGAAACAAGGCAGTATATTCGCAAGGTGCTCTGGAATCAGAAGGTATACAATTATCTATATCAGGGGCAGTAGTCTTATAGTTCATGCCCTTTGAGCATGTGTTCAAACAATTAGGGTCCTGCACTATTGGCAGGACCCTGTTGTAATACCTTAGAATTCCCTTTTGGCTCCCGTTAAACCATATAGAAATATATGCATAACATTCTGGATTGCCTCTTCCGGGGTTAAATTATTATCTATCATGAAGGTAGGGTTTACCACTGCCCGGACTGTTGCCAACAGGGATGCTGTAGCCACAGTGGGGTTGATTGAATTAGAACTACCTTCTTTACCTTCTTCAATGACTATGGTAACCATTCTTTTCAACTTTCCGGCACGAAACTGCTCGACCTTTTCCCAAATTATTGGATAATGCCTTTGCAGATCCCTTAAGACCCTGGGATTCAGCCCTTTTAGTCTTTCACTTAATATCCTAATAATTTTAGCTATTTTATCCGGAGCTTGTTCCGATGAATTCAATACTCCGTCTATGGCTTGCTCAGTTTCTTTAATAAACTTAAACATTACCTCTTCTATGATTTCCTCTTTACTGTTAAAGTACCGGTAAATTGTTCGCTTACTAACTCTACTCCTAAGTGCCAACTCATCCACCGTTGCATCATAAAAACCCTTTTCTTGGGACAAATCCTTAAAAGCCAAGAGAATCTTATCCTTGGTCTGCACCAAATCACCACCCCTATTAGGCTATCTTTTTCTTAAACTTAATGATACTGGCCGTCATCATTACTATTGAAAAAACTAACAGCGCCAAGACTTGGGGTATCAAATAGGAAAAACCTATGCCCTTTAAAACTATGCCCCTGATTATTGTGAGGTAATAGGTCAAAGGAATCAAGTTGCTAATCCACTGAATTACCTGGGGCATAGCCTCCCGGGGGAACATAAAGCCCGAAAGTAAAATGCTGGGCAAAAAAACAAAAAACGACATCTGCATGGCCTGCATTTGGTTTTTGGCAATATTAGAAATAAACACCCCCATACCAAGGGAAGCGGTAATAAAGAATAGGGTAAGTAGATAAAGCTGAATAATACTTCCCCTGATGGGTACGGCAAAAACTATGGCTCCCACCAATAGGGCAACGGTAATTTGCAAGTACCCCAGGGCAATGTAAGGTATGATTTTACCAATCATAAGTTCATAGGACTTGATGGGGGTAACGATAAGCTGCTCCAGGGTACCCCTCTCCCTCTCCCTTACAATACCCATAGAAGTCATCATAACCATAGTCATGGTTACTATAATGCCTAAAATTGCCGGCACCATGAAATAGGCGGTGATGCCGTCTGGATTGTACCAGGTTCTTACTCGAATGTCATAGGGTATTTCCATTCCCCCCGCCCGCTGGGCCAGCACCTGCTGGGACTTTAACATGCCAATGGCGTTGGCAGTGGCAATGGCCGAAGAGGAAACCATGTTATCAGTGGCATCCACCAGCACCTGTATCGGTGCCGTATCTCCCCTGGTCAGATTCCTGGCAAAATCAGGGGGAAATATTATACCCGCCTTTACCTGCCCACTATCAATGAGATGTGTTACTTCTCCATAGCTGCCGGCCACCTCTACAATATCGAAATATCCGGAGGCTCTAAAGGCATCCAGCATCTCCCTGCTTTCCTGGGAGAGGGATTGGTCAAATATTACAGTGGGAACATGTTTGACCTCGGTTTGGATAGCAAAACCAAACAGCAGAAGCTGCACCATGGGCAGCATAAAAATCAATCCAATGGTCAACCTGTCTCGTTTCATTTGGAGAAATTCCTTATAAAGTATGGCAATTATTCTACCCACGCTAACCCTCCCCCCTTTTCTGCCTGGACAAAGTAATAAAAACATCCTCCAAGGAAGGCACAATCCTCTTGGCCTTGCTTCCAGTCTGGGCCTCAAGTAACGGGATGCTTTCATCCGCCTCAAGCAAAACATGCAGCAGCGGCCCATGAATGGAGCATTCCCTTACATAGGGCAATGCTTCAATTTCATTTATTCGTTCCACAGGTTCATCAACATTTAACTCTACCATGCTTCCTTTTATGACCTTGCCCTTTAAATTATCCGGTGTGTCTTTAGCTATCAAACTTCCCTCCGAGATAAAGGCAATGGTGTTGCAGCGCTCTGCCTCATCCATAAAGTGAGTGGTTACCATGATTGTTGTTCCACCATTGGCCAGTTCCTGGATGATATTAAAGAACATCTTTCTACTGGTGGGACTAATTCCACTGGTGGGCTCATCCAGAAATAATATGGATGGTCTAGATATAATGGCACAGCCCAGGGCCAGCCGCTGTTTCCAACCAACACTCAGATTTGCAACCAGCTCCTTTTCCCGCCCTGTTAACTTGGCCATTTCCACCATCTCTGCTATCCTGCTTTTTCTCTCCCTAACCGGGACATCGTAAAGTCCGGAGTAGAAATTTAAGTTTTCATATACGGTGAGGTCATCATAAAGACTAAATTTTTGTGACATATAGCCAATCCTAGTCTTTATCTTTTCGGACTCTTTGGCCAGATCATAGCCCAGTACCTTTCCAGACCCGGAGCTGGGCTCCAAAATACCACACAACATTCTAATGGTGGTCGACTTTCCTGATCCGTTTGGTCCCAGGAATCCATATATTTCTCCGGCTTCAATATTAATAGACAGTTTATTGACTGCAATGAAACTGCCAAAAACTCTGGTCAGCTCATTGGTAGCAACAGCAATATCCATTAGTACACCTCTTTCTCAGCCAGAGATATGAATAAATCTTCCATGGTTGGTGATGTTTCCTTGATAGAAAATATCTCTACTCCCCGATCCCTAAGAAAGGATATTAATATCTCCCTAGTCCCTTGAAGGTCCTCTACCACCAGGTGATATTTATCCCCAAAGAACCCGGCATCCACTACTCCCTTCACTCCTTGAAAAATTCCTGGTTCCCTTGTGGCCGCCTTGACCTCAAGGATGCTGTAAGGAAAACTGCGTTTTAACTTGGAGGGTGAATCCACCGCCACCATTTTTCCGTTATCCATGAACCCTACCTTCTTGCAAAGCTCTGCTTCATCCATATAAGGGGTGGATACCAATATTGTCATACCATCCTTATTTAACTGGTAAAGGATTTTCCAAAACTCCTTACGGGACTCGGGATCAACACCAAAGGTTGGCTCATCCAGTACTAATAGACGGGGCCTGGAGATTAGTGCGCAGGTTAGGGCAAGTTTTTGCTTCATGCCACCGGATAAATTATCTGCAAAACGGTCCTTAAAGGCCAGCATATTTGTTATCTCCAGAATCTCATCTGCCCTTTCCTTAATAACTTCACCCTTAAGCCTGTACATAGCTCCAAAGAAATTTATATTTTCCATAACTGTTAAGTCACCATATAGACTAAATTTCTGTGGCATGTAGCCAAAGCTCTCACCAAGGAGCTTAACCTTTCCCCCCGTGGGTGTTATTAGACCGCAGATCATTCTTATTAAAGTAGTTTTACCTGCCCCGTCTGGCCCTACCAGTCCAAAAACATCCCCCATCTGAACATGTATCGAAACATTGCTAACAGCAGCTAGGGTACCAAATTCTTTAGATAGCTTCTCAGTTATGATCATTTTTGACCACCCCTATATTAAAAGGTAACATCTGCAGGCATCCCCGGCTTTAGTATACCTTGCTGGTCATCTATCCTGATTTTGACCCCGTAGACTATATTGGTACGCTCTTTTTTGGTCTGAATAGTTTTAGGTGTAAACTCCCCCTGGGTAGCAATCTCCTCAATGGTTCCTTGGAAGCTAGCATCACTGCCACTCACAGTAAAAGATACCTGTTGTCCCAGTTTTACCTTGGGTAAATCATCCGTAGGTACATAAACCTTAATCCACATATCTTTCAGGTTTGCCAGGGACACCACTGATGCACCTGCCGGAACAAACTCACCCTCTTCTCTATTTTTTGCTAGAACCGTTCCATCAAAGGGAGAATAAATTTTAGTATCCTCAAGGAGTGCTTCAGAGGCCTTTAGCACGGCCTTAGTCCGCTCCATCTCAATAGTCGCAGCCCTTATTGCCTCGGGTCGACTCCCCGATTGCAGCAGGTTCAATTTAGCCTGGGCCGCCTCCAGTTGGGACTCCTTGATTGTAAGCTCAGTTGATAATTTTTCAAATTGGTCGGTGGTCATAGCCCCTTCTTTCAGCAGCTCTTCACCCCTCAAATAATCTGCTTTGGCCTTTTCTAGTCCAGCCAGAGCAATGTTCACCTGGGCCGATACCTCTTTTATTTCTTGAACCCTGGCACCGGAAGTCAAATCAGCCAGCTGGGCCTCAGCCTTAAATACTCCCAGGGAATCCCGCTCCTTCTGTGCCTCCAAATCATTTCTGATAATCTCTGCTACCAGTTGATCCTTAGTCAAGCTGTCGCCCGATTTAACTGAGATACCGCCTAGGGTACCTGGAACCTTGGCACTTAACTCCACCTTAGTAACCTCAATGGTTCCCGAAACAGTCAGTCGGCTATCCTTTTCTCCTACATAATAATCATAACCCAGATACCCTAGGACCCCCACCACCAGCAATGCAACCACAACAAGACGGGCCAAATTCTTTTTCATAGCCACTCCCCCATAAATATGGTTTATATTTACAAACATGTTCTAATCTAGGTAAACTATTGACACTATTTTAGTTTACCTGGTTTTAATATATCATTCAAAACCTGACCCTTCAATACACAATTTAAAAATTTTTGGAGGAAAAATAGTTTACGAGTTGAAAGTTACAAATAGAATTTATCAATACCAAAGAAACGGGGTGTGTTGGTGGGCCTAATCTATACCGGTGCAAAATGCCGCGATTGCTATCGCTGCGTTAGAATTTGCCAACTTAAAGCCATTAGGATTAATTCCAGTGGGATTACACGGAAACCCCATGCCCAGGTGATTGATGACCTCTGTGTTCATTGTGGCCAGTGCATTTTGGCCTGTCCACAAAGGGCTAAAAAGCCGGTATCAGACCTTGAGCAGGTCCAAAGCTTACTGGCTGAAGGTGTCCCGGTTACCGCTGTGGTGGCAGCCTCTTTTATCAGTGCACTACCCTTAAAAAATCCCGATGTATTACCAGGACTGATAAAAAAACTGGGATTTGCTCAGGTCCAAGAGACCTCTATCGGAGCTGGCCAAGTGACAAAGCAGTACTTGGAGATAGGCTTTAAGGAGCCTATCCTGGTTAGTTATTGCCCTGTAATTGTCAACCTAATTGAAAGACACTATCCAGAATTAATTCCCATGTTGGCACCGGTGATATCCCCAATGATCGCCCAAGGCCGTATTATTAAGCATATGAACCCCGACTCAAAGGTAGTTTACATTGGCCCCTGTGCAGCTAAGCGTGATGAGGCCCAGCTTCTTGGACTAGAAGATACTGTAGATTTCTTCCTTGGCTTTAACGAGCTGTGGGGGTGGATTGAAGAAAAGAAATTAGACCCTAAAGGTGAGCCACCTACATCCTTCGATAACTTCTCTCCCTGCCACAACCGCATTTTTCCGGTGGAGGGCGGTATGGTCTGGACTGTATCAGATGAACTGAGGGAAGCCGGCGAAACCTTTATTACAATGTCAGGTTTAGATAATTGCATTGACTTTATTAAACACCTTTCTAAGAAGGAAATAGCCAACCCGCCAAAGCTAATGGAACTATGGGCCTGTAAAGGCGGCTGTGTCAACGGCCCCCTCTCCCTTTGCCTTGAGGAAAGTCTTTTCATGCGCCAGCGTAAGCTCCTGGAGTACTATAATTCTTCAGCTGATTGCGCCTTTGAAACCCCAGAGCTAAAATTACCAGCCCTGTCACTTAAGCGGACTTTTCGCAATAGAAAGGTAATCCAACTTGTGCCATCAGAGGTAGAAATTAAAGGAATCCTTGCTAAGACTGGCAAGGTAACACCTGGCCAGGAATTCAACTGTGGAAACTGCGGCTATAACTCCTGTAGAGACAAGGCTATAGCTGTCTATCAGGGCAAAGCAGAGGTTGAGATGTGCATACCCTACATGCGCAAAAGGGCTGAATCCATGTCAAATCTGGTTATTTCAGCCATGCCTAACGGAATTATAGTTGTTGGCAAGAACCTGGATATACTGGAAATGAACCAGGCAGCAGAAAATCTATTCAATTGTTCTTCCTCTGAATTAGTCGGTCAAAGGCTACTAGCCCTAATACCTGCAACCAATTTCCTCAAGGTGATACAAACAGGTGAAATGCTAACCAATACCAGTACTTATCCTGACCTTGGCATAGTCACCAGGGAAATCATCTTTCCAGTGAAAAATACAGATCTAGTGGTGGGAATATTTGTAGACATTACCGCTGAAAAGCGTAGGAGGGAGCAAACAGACCTGGTTAAAAGCCAGACTATCCAGCAGGCCCAGGAGGTTATAGAAAAGCAAATGATTATGGCCCAGGAAATTGCCGGTCTGCTGGGTGAAACCACAGCAGAAACAAAGGTCCAACTGGGGAAACTAATCAAGCTAATGCGGCAAGACCCCCTGTAAAAGCGGAAAGGAGTGCCGCCCTTGAAGATACGTTTAGATATTGGCGTTGCCCAGCTTAAAAAGTATGGCGAGGAACTCTGTGGTGACAGTGTGGAAATTGTTCATACCGGCCAGTCCGACCTAGTGGTGGTGTCAGACGGCCTAGGCAGCGGAGTTAAGGCAAATATCCTCTCACGCCTAACCACAAAGACAGCCGCTACCATGCTTAGGCTTGGTGGAAACATTGCCGAGGTAATTGATACGGTTGCCAGAACCCTGCCCATTGACAGGGATATTAACGCTGCCTACAGCACCTTTTCAATATTGCAAATCGAAAACAACGGAAAAACCCGTCTGGTTGAATACGATAATCCTGGTGTATTTATCGGTAACAGAAACAAGCTTTTTACCCCTCGCCGGGAAGAACATGTCATTGCAGGAAAAAAGATTTCCGAATATAGCCTTGATGTGGATGATCAAGACTGGCTGGTTTTAACCTCTGACGGAGTAATTAATGCCGGCATTGATGGCCGCATGAATTTAACATGGAACCGGGAGAGGATTGGAAAATTCATTGAGGATACCTCTGACAAACAAAAAAGCGCCCAGGAATGGGCGGACGAAATTGCTGCACTCTGTTATAATCTCTATGGTGAAAAGCCTGGAGATGATGTTACCGTAGTAGCCATTAAGGTCCGCCATCCCATTCATGTCACGATGTTAATCGGACCTCCTCAAAATAAAGAGGACGACCGCAAATTGGTCAGAAGACTTATGGAATCCCCTGGCAGAAAGGTCGTTTGCGGAGGAACTACAGGCGAAATTGTAGCTCGGGTACTAGGGCGCAAAGTTTTTGTGGACTTATCCTCAGTCTCGGATGATGTCCCGCCCGTTGGTCTGCTGCCCGGCATAGATCTTGTAACAGAGGGTGCTGTGACCCTAGTGCAAACCTTGGAACATTTAAAGGGTAACACCAAGCTTAGTGAACTGCAATTCCGAAAGGATGGCGCCAGCAGATTAGCAACCTTCCTCAAGCAGGCCGACAGTATCCATATCATAGTCGGCACAGCCAGCAACAACGCCCTAGACTGCATGGATGTTCCCGCTATTTACGCCTATAAACACCATGTAATCCGAGATATGATAAATACCCTTAAGGATATGGATAAAGATATAGTTGAGGAATATTACTAGAAGAAAGACCAATGTGGCCGTCACATTGGTCTTAGCCATGTATAAGACTGGGCAAACATTTAGTGCAGATCCATGAGTTATTGCCATTTGTCCTACAAGGAAGCAGTACTCCATTATACTCTGTACGACCACATTTCACACAACTAACAGTTTCTGGATTTGGTTCAACTTCCTCTTTTATGATTTTGGACTCATCAACGTTTTTTTCTACAGGTTCTGCAGAAACTGTATTTTTATGACGTGCAGCTATCTCTTCGGAAATCTTATCGAAGTCAATCTGAAAGCCAGGACAATGCTTTGGACACGCATCATTAGGTGTGCAAACATGCCCCTCACCCACTGCCGGAAGTTCCAAACCCTTAGCTCTAAATCCCACACATTGCCCGCAGTTATCCATTAATTCCCTGCGCCATTTCATCCATCCATCTTTTTTAGTCATTTGTTTGACCCCCTTGTTTTATTTCTTAAACAAAGGATACTAAAACTTGATTAATCTATAAATGATGGTAATCACTGGGCCTAGGTGATAATGATCACTTTGCTAGCAAATGCTAATTTCTTAACAAATTACACATATTTCTTATTCAAAACTTCTTGCAATTTAAATATTTGTCATGCTATAATTACACTTGCGATTGAAACATGTCGGAGTGGCGGAATCGGCAGACGCGCACGTTTGAGGGGCGTGTGGGAAACCGTGCGGGTTCAAGTCCCGCCTCCGACACCAAAGAAAAGGACATCTTTTGATACAATGAAAGTCACCTATAATGGGTGGCTTTAATTGTGCCCGTAAATATGGGGCTTTGCGTCCTTAATGCCTTTTGCATTGAAACCACGCAACATAGCGCGTCCAGCTATAAATAACTAAAATTTCTAACTTCCAGCCTGCAAGGCTGAAATTTTGCACCCCCTCTTGTATTAGGAGCGTTTTCGTAAGACTAAATTTCCTCCGAATGCAATACTCACAAAAAATGCACCCCACTCCATATTGACATTTAAGCGCCAGCCGAGGTAGTTTCCCCGGCTGGCGCTTTTTATTTATTCTTTTCATTGTATTTATTAGCCAACTGTCCACAAGCCGCCTTAATATTTCTACCATGGGAAATTCTCATTGTAACTTCGAGCCCGGCTCGTTCCAACTGCTGTTTGAATGAAGTCATTTCCTGTTTTGCTGGCTTTTTAATTTGTGTATTACTTGTAGGATTATATTCCAGTAGATTGAGCATGACATTTTTCCCACGGAACCACCTTGCCAGTTGACGCACATCAGAAGGCTTGTCGTTTATTCCCTGCAAAAACAAATACGCAAACACGACTTTTCGATTATGCCGTTTAGCATGAGACAATGCCTCATTGACAACATCGTTAATATCGTATCTGTGCATATTGGGAATAATACGGTTTCTTGTAGCCTGTGTTGTTGCATGCAGAGAGATTGTCAACTGAATTTTAAGATGTTCCTCACGCAATTTTTTCAGTTGTTCAACTGGGCCGACAGTTGATACTGTGATGCCGTCCGTGGGAAAGTTCAGGCCGTTTCTGTCTCGCAGAATGTGAATTGCCTTTATAAAGTTGCTATAGTTGAATAGCGGCTCTCCCATACCCATAAAAACGATACGATTTACCTTTCGACGTAGTAGTATAACCTGCTGTACGATTTCTGATGGCGTCAGATTACGAACAAAGCCATTCCGCCCGGACTCGCAGAAGATACAACCAACGGAACAACCGACTTGTGTACTCACGCAAACCGTTCCGCCATCTTGACGTTTAATAAAAACCATTTCAATACACTTGCCGTCTAACAACTCAAAAACATATTTTTCAGTGTTGCCGTCCTTGTAGACTGTTTTTAGCGACATAGTTAGGTATTCTTTTTTGGGTGAATGCTTATATAGTGACGAGTATAAGGATCTCGCTTCACTCTCACCAATGACCTCCACCATTTCTTTGTAGGTAAATCCGTATGGAACACTCCTGATATCATCAGGAGTATGTCTGTGCAAATATTTCATTTTTCTATGTCCTTTTCTATTTATTTTGGAATAATAAAAAAGGCAATAAAAAATGCAGGTCAATTCTCAATGTGAGCATTGACCTGCATATATAGTACGAATAATAACACAACAAAACTAAATCATAGCTTTATAAACCATGACTTATAATCACTTGGTTGCTGTGCATACATTCGCAAAATAGGCACGACAAATAAGCCCACATTAAAATGTGAAACTGCTTTTTATTGCCTATTATTTCCAAATGTGAATAGAATGCAACATATAGAAAAATCCCCCTAATATTAAATATTAGCACGTTTGAAATTCTGAGTCAACATATATCAGCATTTGGTAAAAGAAAAAGCCCCCGCCGAAGCGGGGCCAGTAGCGCGCTGCGCTATTATTTTTCCATAGTTTTGCAGTTAATTTTGGTTAACGCAACCCGTGAGTATTTCTGATTCTAAGGAGGCCACCCAAGAGCTAGTAAAAAGTAAGGGCGATACTCTGGTTTACCATACTTTAACCAATCCGCACATAACAATGCTATGCCGAGAATTATTACAATCATGTTTCAAAATATATACAAATGCCTCCTTTTAATTTCTACATAACTTTATTCGGTCTTGTATGTGCATTTCCTGTTAATATTTGGAAAAATAACTATATATAAAAGGTAAACCGCTTTTATACATCAAATTCCGCGTCTTCAACTGCCTTATTTAACTCTTTCATTGTAGGCGTTACATACCGCCTTAACTTCTCAAATATGTAATGAACGTGAATAAAGACAACAAAATATAATACTCGTGCCAAAATTTGAGCCACTCCTGCCATCAAAAGAGCCACCTCCTATATAATCAAAACGGTACGAGTACATTCGTATAGCTATCATTTTTTAAACCCTTTCCCTCTTTCCATTTATAACGGCTACCTGGTCAACTTTTTTATGGAATTGATTCACACTAACGAATCATACTAATTGATATGCTCACAAGTCAAAACTCAAGAACTAGCTGGACTTATATGGATATGTCTTTAGGTGCTGGGCAAAATAAAATAATGATAGTAAGCTAAATGGGGTTTTTTCATTGATAACACTAGTAAATTTGTTTCTTGTTGTTCTACTTATAGCTGCTACTGCTTTTTTTGTAGCAGCAGAGTTTGCCATTGTAAAAGTACGAGACTCGCGCATTGAACAATTAATTCAAGAAGGCAATAAAAGAGCAAAGACAGTTCGTCAAGTTATTCATAACCTTGATGGCTATCTTTCGGCTTGCCAATTAGGCATAACACTTACTGCACTGGCATTGGGGTGGATAGGAAAACCAGCCATCTCAGATTTAATAGCACCGGTAATACAATATCTAGGTTTACCTGGAAACGTTGCTGGAGGAATATCCTTTATAATTGGATTTTCTATCATTTCATTTTTACATGTGGTTGCTGGTGAACTGGCCCCAAAAACCCTTGCTATTCAGCGTGCAGAACAAGTAACTATGGCTTTATCGCCAACGCTGATACTATTTTATAAAATTATGTATCCGGCAATCTGGCTTTTAAATGGTGCAGCAGGTTATCTCATTCGATTAATTGGACTCCACTCTGTTTCTGAACATCACCAGATCCATTCAGAGGAAGAAATTCGTATGATCTTACTGCAAAGCCACGAGGGAGGCGAAATAACTCAGACAGAATTACAACTGGCCCGCAATTGCCTCCACTTTGCAGATCGTGTAGCTGGTGAAGTTATGGTTCCCAGAACTGACATGGTTTGCTTATATACCAATTTAAGCTGGGAAGATAATTTTAATGTAATAACCGAGGAAAAGTATGCAAGATACCCTGTCTGTGATGGTGATAAAGACAGGATTATAGGGTTTATAAATACCAAGGATTTGTGTTTTAGTGGCGTCAAAGACCTAAATTTCCTCAGCTTAGACACCTTTTTAAAACAGTCTCTTAGACCTGTAATGATAATTACAGAACAAACCCCTATTGACGAGATTTTAAAAAAAATGCAGAAAAACCGAAGCCAACTGGCCGTTGTAGTGGACGAATACGGTGGAACTGCAGGGCTTTTAACTATTGAGGATATTTTAGAAGAAATTGTAGGAGAGATTCAGGATGAACATGATGAAGAACGAAATATAGTAGAAGTTCTCGGAGAGGGTTATTATTCATTGGATGCCAGATATCCTCTCTCAGATTTTAATATTGAGTTTGGCTTAAATTTGGAAGCAAAAGGCGTATTTACTCTAGGTGGTTGGTTTTTGGAGGAATCCCATAAAAGACCAGAATTAGGGCAGTCTGTTGAGTATAAAAATATTAAGTTTACTATTTCTGAACTTGAAAACAATACCATAAGACGAATAGAAATGATAGATTTGCCTCAATTAAAAGAACCCTAGACAAAAGAGTCTAGGGTTCCATGTTAGGCTACGGTTTTTTCAGTTAATTCCTTGCTTAATATATTTAATCGGATACGGTGAATGCGGAGTCCTTGCATTTCTACCACTTCAAGTTGGTGGCTTGGCAATTCTACGATATCCCCCACTCTGGGTCTTTTTCCTAGTTTGCCAAAGACAAATCCTCCAAGGGTATTGTATTCTCCCTCATCACCAATCGGTAGGTCAAATAACTGGGATGCCTCTTCCAGGAGTATGCGACCATCAACTAGGAACGTTCCTTCGTTCTCCGGGGTTACTTGTGGTAGCTCCTGATCAAACTCATCCTGTATCTCTCCTACCAGTTCCTCCAATATATTTTCCATTGTAATTATACCACTGGTACCACCGTATTCATCCACCACTAAAGCCATGTGCTGGTGATTATGTTGGAATTGCCTTAGAAGTTTATCTAGGGGTATTCCTTCGGGCACCATCATGATATTTCTTCTTACCTTATCAATACTTGCCCCTACATCAAGTCTAAAGAGGTCTTTAATGTGTACAAGCCCTATTACATGGTCTGTGTCCCCATCGCAGAGAGGAAACCGGGTGTGTTCAGTTTTTCTTGCTAATGCTAGGTTATCTTCAATGGACTTCCTTCTATCCAGAAATACGACATCTGGACGGGGAACCATAACTTCTCTGGCAACTTTTCTTTCAAATTCAAATACATTCTGGAGTAGCCGCCATTCATTTTTATCCAAATGACCACCTTTATAGCTCTCGGAAACAAGCATTTGGAGTTCTTCTTCACTGTGACTTTCATCGTGCTCATTTGCAGGCTTAACCCCGAGCATTTTTAGAAGTTTATTAGCAGTTCCGTTAAAAATTACTATACCGGGGTAGAACAAGTAGTAGAACATGGTCATCGGGGAAGCTAACCACAGGGTAACGCTTTCCGAACGCTGAATGGCTAATGACTTAGGAACTAATTCACCGAAAACAACATGCATAAAAGTCACTATAGAAAAGGCTATCACAAATGAAACACTACTAACCGCGGCAGGTGAGGTTACGCCAAAGAAAAACAACAGCGGCTCAATTAGCTTACCTACAACAGGTTTTCCAAGCCAACCCAATCCAAGACTAGATAACGTAATACCTAGTTGACAAACTGATAGGTATGCATCAATTCTATTAACACAAACCTGTGCAACTTTTGCTCTGCGATTACCCTCAGAAACTAGCTGTGCCAGCCGTGTAGATCTAACTTTTACGAAGGCAAATTCAGCAGCAACAAAAATTCCATTTAAAAACACTAATAATAATGCTAATAAAATTTGAAAAATAATTAAACTGAATGACGTGTCGTCACCCATAATTATGGAACCACTCTCCCTTTTTTAATATGTCACTGTATTAACCCTACCTTGACTAAAGTTTATTCTAACAGATTTATTAATATTAATAAAATCCTTGTAAACTTACTGGTGAACTTCTAACAGCGATTATTATACAATAATTTAAAACATAAGTAATTATCTCTGGACAACAGCTATTAGCTAGCTCTCTACCCGTTTTGCATTAGTGGTTATAGAATTAGATAGTAATTCTTTGTTATAATAGCAATGCTAGCAAATTTTAAATGAGGTGACCTATGGAAGTTTTATTAAAGGCTGTTGTTCTGGGGATTGTACAGGGTCTAACTGAGTTTTTGCCAATAAGCAGTTCCGGCCATCTTCTGCTAGGAAGAAAATTGCTTGGTCTATCTGAGGCTGGGTTGTTACTTGACACGATGCTCCACTTCGGAACACTTATAGCAGTAACTGTGGTTTTTTGGAAAGACATTGTGTATATGATTAAGAATCCCTTTAGTAAATTAGCACTATTAATCATCGCCGGTACAATACCTACCGTAATAATTGGTTTTACTTTTAAAGATTTTTTTGAAGAAATAGCTCTTACTGGTTCAACAGTGGGTTGGGGGTTTCTGATAACCGGAACACTTCTTTGGGTAGCCGATAATATGAAAACCAAGGGAACTAAGGATATCTCAGAAATTTCTTTCAAAGATGCATTAATAGTAGGAACCTTACAAGGTGCCGCAATTTTTCCCGCGGTCTCAAGGTCTGGGTCTACAATTGCCGGAGCCTTATTCCGAGGCATTAACAGACAGTCAGCGGCTCGCTTTTCGTTCCTTCTCTCATTGCCAGCGATTTTAGGAGCCGTGGTATTACAAGGTGCTAAGTTAGCAGGTGGGCAAGTTGAATCTATCGGGCTAGTCCCTATATTGTTTGGAACTCTTGCAGCAGCACTATCAGGTTATGTTGCGGTTAAGTGGATGCTGGCCATTCTCCAGCGTGGATCTTTAAAAATCTTTTCTTTTTATGTCTGGTTTTTAGGGGTAGGGGTTTTAGGTGCACAGCATCTAGGAGTATTCTGATTTATTTGGTTAAATATCACTAGACCAATGAATCCTTCCCTAGTTGTTTTCTAAAAACAAAGATTTTTATTTTTAATGAGGTAGTATAATGACTATGAAAAGTAAAAATATCATTATTAAGTTTTTTAAAGCAAAGAATAGTTATTTACTAACTATTATCAAAGACTCGTATTTATTGCTACTCATACCATTGTTATATCTTTTTACAATACTTTGTGCATATTCTGGTTTAGATGCTTTAATAAATGAAATTGCTCAACTACAAAATGAACACTTTAGTTTAATATGGAGTTGGTTGCCACTGTATATTGGGGGTATCGCTCCAATTGTAGTTCCTTTGATCATTCTCTTAAAGGATAGGGATAGAGGACTATTGAGCATTAAGGCCGTTGTGTTTTCATTGACTGTCGTGACTATTCTTAAGGCAATAACATCCAGAGTTCATCCAGAGGTCATATCTATCACTGACACCTACATAAGAAGCAATTCATTTGAATTCGGTCTTCTAATAAATGGATTAGCTTCTGTTGTTGAGGGATGGCCATCAGGTCACACTGCAACTAATACAGCAATGATTTTTAGTATTATTTTTGGATGTAGTCTAAGAATAAAAATTGCTGGGGCTATATGGGTAGTGTGGGTTGTGCTTGCTACAATATTCGGTGACAAAGGTGGTGTACATTGGTTTTCTGATTCAATAGCTGGAGTGGTAATTGGTGTTGCGATTGCACTTGCTCACATATCTCTTAATGCAAGGCATAGCAATTTACTCCAACATACAGAACAGAAACATAAACCATTAAGCTAAAATACTATCAAATAAAATCTTGGTTAATAAAGGTAAAGGCAGCTTGGAGAGGTAATAATGGGAAATTCGGATAAATTTGAAATGATAGCTAAGATAATGACACTTCAGAAAGAATTCAAATTGCAAAGGTATCAACAAATGCCATTCGTAAGTGCGGCCGGGCAAGGTCGCTAAGTCTATGACATGTGGCCATAGGCCCTTGACTTTTGAAGTTAGATTTTTTGCAACTGCCTTTAACAATGGCTAAACCCAAGCCAGTGCCCGTAGCCTGATGTATGTCATAACCCACATCCCCAACTAGATTATGCACCTATTTACGTTTACTTTGATTCAACATATCCAAACTTTAGTGGTTATTACAACTATGGAACCCCTGCTCAATATATAAATTACTATAGAGAATAATTAAACAAAGTTTTTACATCAAAAATCACTAGAGTTGCATTTAAATAATTTGTTTTTGTCAAGCTCAAAATTAATAATCTAGAAATTAAAAATCTCCTTATAAGTAAGATAGAACAGGTAGTCCTGTCCAGAATCTCAATAATAAGGAGACCATCGCATGGACTTTGAAGAAATAGCTCTTACTGGTTCAACAGTGGGTTGGGGGTTTCTGATAACCGGAACACTTCTTTGGGTAGCCGATAATATGAAAACTAAGGGAACTAAGGGTATCTCAGAAATCTCTTTCAAAGATGCATTAATAGTAGGAACCTTACAGGGTGCCGCAATTTTTCCCGCGGTCTCAAGGTCTGGGTCTACAATTGCCGGAGCCTTATTCCGAGGCATTAACAGACAGGCAGCGGCTCGCTTTTCGTTCCTTCTGTCAATGCCAGCGATTTTAGGAGCCGTGGTATTACAAAGTAAGCGTCTAGTAAGTCGGTGTATGGAAACTTCCCTAATTAGTTGGGACAATTCTCTAAATTAGAGTTTTTGGAGTTTTTCGAGTTCACTAGAAAAACTCTAAAGGAGGTTTAGAGATGAATACTAGGGAAGTGACCAACCAGTATCAATTGAATAAGTGGATTGACCTTGTCCGAGAATGTCGCAGTAGTGGGCAAACGGTTTCTGCATGGTGTGCTGATAATAACATTAGTCCGGCGAGTTATTATTATTGGCTAAAACGTGTTCGCACTGCTGCCTACGAAGCCCTTCCTGGTCTTCAGTCAAGATTTCGGACAGATTAAAAGTAGAAACAATCCTAGTTTAACAATTTAACACGCTAAAGTGCCCTCGAAATCATAGGGTGACATCATGCCACAATATTCATGAATTCTAACGGTGTTGTAGAAAGTCTCAATATACTCAAATACTAATTCATGAGCGTGTCTAGCATTTTTGATCACATATCGGTTGAGCCATTCTCGCTTTATTAAGGCATGGAAAGCTTCTATACATGCATTGTCCCAGGGGTTACCCTTATTTGAGTAACTGTGGATAAAATGTGCTGCCGGTGTAGCTTCAAGATAGCTTTTAGATACATATTGCGACCCACGATCGGAATGGATGATAACTGGTTGACCGACTTTTCTATTCGCTTTAGCCTTTTCAATTGCTTTTAATACATGCTCTGTGGATAAACTCTCTGATACGTGCCAGCCTATAATTTTCCTAGAAAAAAGATCCAAACGAGTAGTGTGCGGTGGTTAGTTATTAGCCCCACACTACTTTTTTTATTAGGAGGAAAAACATGGCACAACGCAAGGAAAGAACTACCATTGACCACCCCAACAACCCAAAAATAAAGGTAAGCTAATGACCTTTGATGAGGTAGCGGAACTTTTTTAAAAAATCCTTAAGTAAATATCTTATCGAGAGGGGTGATTTACACCACGACTATTTGTATAACCAGTGACGAGGAGCCCCTAAAAAGGGCAACCATCTAGGACCGGATTAAGGTCCGGATCAGGCTTGTGCCTATTGTGGAATATGCAATAATGCAAAGCCTGACTATTTTTTTGCTTCTATCAATGTAAACTTGGTTATGTTGTGGGCCTTAAACAATATACCGCAGTGAGATTGCTTAGCCATTAGGGGTAGTTGTTCATAATTTATCTCTGCAACTGTGATAGAAAGACATTCCTCACTTAAAGACTGCAAGAAAGCCTGTAATCTTGCCCTATCATCGGGATCAGGCCAATCTGTCAAGGTAACCTCAGTGTATAGAATGAATACACCGTTTTGGGATAATAGGGAGAAGATTTTAGCAGTGTTCACCTTGGCTTGACCGCGCAAAACAGCAGGAGTGGGAAAGATAAAAAAGATCTGGTCAATATCCCCAAGATATTCTGCAGCTTCCCAATCTTGTATTCTCTGCTTTATAAGCAGTACGTTCTTAAAATCTTTTAGGTTATCACATGCCCTGGCAAAAAGTTCATCAGTTGGCTCTAGTCCGATTAGAAGCTGTTCCTGCTGGTCTGCCAGTGGGAGTAGTTCCTGGGCATCCCCGCACCCGATAAACAGCGCTTTAGTTTTATACATAATCTCTATCCCTACCGTCACTCCCGTGCTTTTGCAGAGGATTTTTATTTAATGTCTACTAGCCCAAAAATATCTGAAAGTGATCTCTGATCTGGCAGATTGGCTTGTTGTATTCTCTGTATCGCCTTAACTCTGCGTAACACATTTAAATAGCGACAGGAACTCCTGATGCCGCAGATATCACAGTCGAAACAAGAAGGCCAAAGTTCTTGTCCGAAGATTTTTTCAGGGCTACCCACACTGTCGAAAACACGGCTGACCATAGCTTTTCCGTAAAGGTCGTTTAACATATCTTTGATTTTATCCTCCGGAAGGTCATTGGCCTTAGCCTGCAGATAGCTGTGCAGTGCCCGATAATAAAGTCTGGGACCGTTATGGGAAAATTCTGATTGCATGAACATATCCATATAATTTGCCGCTTCATTATAGCTGCCTATCCGGAGATAAAGCATGGTGAGCAGATAATCCTTAGACAGTTGCTGCAACTCAGGGTGAACATTGCTCAAAAACCAACGTCTGGGCTCAAAGGATACAGGCATGGTAAGCCCAGCTGTTCTGGAGATAGCATTAGCCAGATTTACTACACAATCATCTGTGGCTTGTCTTAAGTTAAGCAGCGTCCGGTGATTTCTGACAATATCCATCCAGTTGGGAAAATCAGTTTTCTCAAAGATAAAATCAGTCTCACTCATCCCGGGTATATATATTTGAAAGGCCGGGAAGTCAAGGAAAGAGACATCGCGGATGAAGAGATCTCGCCCCAACTCCTTTACCTTATTAACCAAATAAGCAAGGTCATTTGCATCACTGTAAGATATGGGGTTAGAAAAACCAGTAAACGAATAAGTATCAGTTTCTGAAAAGATGCAGCTTGGCCACTGTCCAAAGCCACTTGAGGTGGTTTCATAATATGCCGCCCGCCAGCTCAAATCAGGTGACTTTTCATTGAAATTAACGGGCATGGGGTGAAATCTAGCCTCCACATCTTGGGGTCTTCCCTGATAAATCTCAGTAAGACAACGCTCCAGCGCAGTTATGGGTGAAGGATCAGCACCCACATGGAAGGTGTAGCGGTTGGTTTTTGGGTTAACCAATAATAAGCCCAAAACAGGCAGTCCCATGTTCAGGGAACAATCCTTAATGGTGGCAGTAATACCAGTAGCTTCCTCTAAGCTCTTGAGCCTATCCAGTATGACGGTATTTTGAAAACATTCTAATGGAATTGTAGGCGGGGTAATCTCTTGTTGATATATGCATCTAATAACAAACCGTTCAAAGACCTCTGATATTCCCTGAATGAGTGCTTCTTTAGGTGTGTTACCTGCACACATTCCGTTAGTACCGCAGGTATTCCAGATAAGTTTAATTGGCAACAATCGCACCTGGCTTTGGAAAACAGAGTAGTACGGTAAACAACCCACAGCCTCTTGGCCAAAAGACCCTTGCAAATATTCCCTTTGACTGGCAATATCCTTAATGTGTAGCATCGCGGATAAGACGTCTGAACACTCTTCTGCCAGGGAGTGGGTATCCAAATAAACCTCATCGGGTGCATAATGAAAATCCAGCACCAAGTCTTCTCTTTCAAGACGTTCCCTAAAAACATCCATTGTCGGTGCATTTGTGAGATATCTTTTCGTGGCAAACTTAAGTTGTCGCAAAGGAAAAAGTATACTGTTTTGAAGTCTTTCCAGGATTTCTCCATAGGCACTGGCCAAGGCATAGCGAGGGTCTAACCCTTTTCCGTTAGAACCGATATTTAAGTTTGCCACATCACTGTCGCCCAGTAGAACACGGCAGCAATTAACTCCCGGAGCGGGGTAAGAGTAATGAACCTCAATGGCAAATAAATCACAGTTGGCTAGGATGTTACGTATACGGGTAATAGTACTAAATGGGTCGGAAGCTTTATAGGCCTTGCGGCGTTCTATTTTTTGCACGGGTCAATACCCCCCTTTTGATGACAGCCTGCTACAATGTCGTCAAATTGTTTCCGGTAGCAACCTTTCCATACCTCACAGGCAAAGGGATCCTTGGCCAGCAGGGAACCTGACTCTGTAAGGGCGTATGCCCGGCAGCCAGCACCACAGATGGTAAACATATCACACTCTGAACATTCCGAATTATGGGTAAGCACTTGGCTCTTCTTCATATCAACTAGAGAACGTAAGGATGAAGCGCTCCAGACCTCCGAAAGTTCATGTTCCAGAAGGTTTGGCATCTGATCATGGAGATAAGTCCCTGTATAGCCCACACAGGGCAGAAGCCTCCCGTCCGGCAGCAGGTAGGGTTTTTCCCGCACTGACAGACATTCGTAACTATCATGGTTATACTTTATCTGCAACTCATGTTGTTGTACGTTTTGAATCTTACCACCACCGAAGAAGCGCTCCAACAAAATATAGAAGGGGCGACCGTCTTCTATCCAGCGTTTCAATAAATCAAGGCATGCTTCGGCCATTTCTTGGGTGGAAAGCGCTGAGTCACCCCCACACCAATTGCCGGTTGTTTGCGGCCTGCCAATTAGCCACACCGGAACACGCAGCTCTTTCATTAATTCATAGGTATCCTTTAGGGTGCTGATATTATCCCTGTTCAGTGTAGTGGTTACTGCCACCGGTAAGTCAGCGTCTACCACTTGGCGGATTGCATTAGTAACCCTTGCTTCTGTTCCCCTGGTTCCTCGCATAAGGTCGTGTACTCCGACACCGTCAAAGCTGATTTTAAAATCTGGCCTTTGTCTCAGTTGCTTGATGGATTCAAGGAGGGATGTGGTAATAAGCGTTCCATTAGTTGCTATTTCAGTTAAGCGTATTCTATTTAAAGTTAACTCCTCAATTATTTCCAGCAGGTCTTCGCGCAGAAGCGGTTCTCCTCCGGTCAGAGAGACCTGGAGCACGTTCGACTTAACAAATTGGTTAATGAAGAGTTTGATAGTATTAAGATCCGGATGGCCATATCTCCCGGAAGGGGATTCCATAAAACAATGGGGACAATTCATGTTGCAGCGGCCTGTTATGGCCCAATGGACCCCTCGAATCAAGGGATTATCAGCCATACGGTATTCCTTAACATTTTCCATTGATTCATCATAAGGGCATTCTTTGGCTATGCCCTCAGCGATAAACTTTTCCAACACTTTGATGTGCCCCGGAAGAAAGGCCATTGAATTGAAATCTGTCTTACCGTTGCATGACTGGGCCACATAAAAGGAATCTTTACCAAATTGGCGCAGTAGCCCTGTCTGCCAATTTGTTATGGCTTGGGGCATATCCGACCAACCCCTCAGGAGCCAATTATCAGTAAGTTTTGCGTAGCGCTCTTGCATCTTATCACCCTATTCCTGGGATATTACATTCTTCTGCTGATCATTATAATTGGCCTGTTTTGCTAGTTCCTGTAGGCGCTCTATATATCCACCCTTAAAAAGAAGGCAGGCAACGGGATCTTTGGCTAACAAGTCACCTTTTTCACCAAGGGCGATAACACGACACCCGCTACCACAGGCCGCAAAGTACTGGCAGCCATCACAACCCTTGTTATGAGCTAACACGTCACGCTTTTTAAGGTCGCAGATGTGCCGTAATGCAGAATTTGTCCACGCCTGGGACAGGGACTGTTTTTTAAGATTTGGCATCTTTTCCAACAGGCTCGTACCGGTATAACCACCACAGGGTAACAGAGTGCCGTCAGGCAGAAGGTAAGGACGACTATGGGTACCGGCGCAATTCCATGAATCAGGAGTGATAGATGATTGGATATTTAGGTTTTCGCCATTTTCAGCACGACGAAAAAGGCCGAAACGCCACAGCTTAATGTTAAAGGGGCGGTCGTCTGCCAACCAGCGCTGAAGTAACCGGGTACATAGGTCCACCATATCCTCCAGGGAAACATTAGAATCCGAATCCCGCCAGTGACCCACTTCCACCGGGGGGGCAAGCCACCACTCGTCAACCTCAAGCTCCTTCATTAGATCATAGGTTTCCATAAGGTTAATTTGGGTAATACGATCAACAGAAGTGATAATGGTAAAGGGGAAACCCCAGGCCTTGACCCTTTTAATGCCCTCAATAACCATTACTTCGCTGTCAACAACCCCACGCATATAGTCATGGGTACCGCATCCGTCAAAGCTAATCTTGAAAAAGGGCCTATTCCCTGACAACTTAATTGTTTCAAGGATTTTGTCGGTAACCAACATACCGTTTGTAAAGATTTCGGCCAAACCTATCTTCTTCAAGGTGAGGGTTTCAAGGATTTCTGGTAGCTCTTTGCGCATGAATGGCTCGCCCCCGGTTATGGCAATTTCCGATACATTGGCTTGCTCAAACTGATTGATTAAATCCCATATTTCATCAATAGAAAAATCTCCAAAGCGCTGGGAAGAGGCCTCCATAAAGCAATGGCGACATTTCATATTGCACAGACCAGTAATGGACCAAAGCAAGCCCCGAATCATGGGATTGTCTGCCTTTCTATACGCCTGACCGTATTCCAATGTCTCCCCAAATTTACATTCCTCGGCAACCCCTTCAGCAATTAATTTATCTAAGATGGCTGTGTGTCTGGGGAGAAAGGCCATAGATTCGAAGTCGGTTACTCCGTCGCAAGATTGTGCAACATAAAAAGCGTCTTTTGCCAGTTCCCTAAAATCACCATTTCGCCAATTGACCAAGGCCCAGGGTAGATCTGACCAGCCCCTCAAAAGCCACTCTTTTTTTAGTCGGGCGTAACAACTGCCCATAAACGGATTATCTCCTTTCCCAAGCCAAAGCTATTTCCATAAATCTTCTTTTATAACCACCTTTCCAGAGTTGGCAGGCTATGGGGTCCTTTGCCAGGATATTGCCGCTTCCTATTAGAGCAGAAGTGCGACAACCGGTCCCACAGTCTTTGAACACCTGACAGTTAGCACACTCTGGATTACGTGCCAGGATATCACCTTTCTTTATATCTAAAAGATAACGAAGTCGTGGATTCATTAGGGCTTCGGCAAATCCCTTTTCTAAAAGGTTCGGTAGTTCAGACATGTAATTTGTATCTCCATAGCTAATGCAGGGTAATAGTTTGCCATCGGGGGCCAAATAGGGCCATTGACGGCAGGACGAACAAACATAATCATCAGGCCCTAAGTTCTTGGCCGCCTGGGGTGTCTGGCTAACAGCACCGTCTTTGCTATTTGAATAGAAAGCCTCCAGCCCAATCATGAAGGGTCGTCCATCCTCAAACCAGCGCTGCAATAAATTTATGCAAGAAAGGGCCATCTCTTCCAAAGGGAGACCTGTGGTTATTCCTCGCCCACAGCCCACCGGTTGTGGACGTCCTACTCCCCATGCATAAATATCTAGCTCTTTCATTTTCTCATAAGTTGTCATCAAACTATGGATATTTGTCTTATCAATGCTGGTGGTTACTGATACACCAAACCCGGCTGACCTGATTTTGCTAATGGCCCTCAGTACCTTTGCCTCTATTCCAGGGGTTCCCCGCATTTGATCGTGGGCACCACAACCGTCAAAACTGATTCGAAATATAGGTTGAACATGCATGGCCCTTAATTCCTGCAAGATTGTATCGCTAATCAATGTACCGTTGGTGTAGATGTCTACAAGGCGAATCTTTTTTTCGCTTAATCTACCTATTAGTCCAAGCAGGTTTTTATTCATGAAGGGCTCTCCCCCGGTTAAAGATACAGAAGAAATATTTGCTTCTACCAGGTAATTAAGGACAATCTCCAGCTCACCATCAGTAAGTTCACCAAGTTGCCCCGATGGAGCATCCATGTAACAGTGGCGGCATTTCAAGTTGCAACGACCCGTTACGGCCCAGTGAATCCCCTTAATTAACGTGTTTTTGGCCAACCTATATTCTTGGACGGATTGAACCGACTCCCCTGCCTTGCATTCTTCCGCAATCCCCTGGTCTATAAATCTGTTAAGTATGGTGATATGCTTGGGCAGAAAGGCCAAGGAGCCGAAATCTGTCCGCCCGTCGCAAGACTGTGCGACGTAGAAACCATCTTGATTGAGCCGATGGTAATCACCGCTTTTCCAGTTGACTATTGTCCATGGGACATCAGTCCAACCTCTAAGTAGCCAATCTTCTTTCAATTTTGCGTAGCGTGATTCCATGGCCCTTAATCCCCTTTCACGAGCTAATTACTGCCTACCCATCCAGTGCCCTAGGAACATGCCACAAATTTCCCCACACACTGATGCACATCCACCAGCCACACTGTCTAATTCCATGTCATCAAGTTCACCGTCTCCGGCACGTGCTGCCTTGATGTCTTCTGCTGTAATATCAAAGCCTGCGTCCCTGGCAATCTTGACCATCCCGTCGTAGACAGTTGCCATGTCTCCCTTGATTGCTGACACTTGATCTTTTAAATCTTTGTCTTCGGCCAGTTTTTGATAAAATGCTTCTAGTTGCTTTTGGCTCATTTTTTCTTCACCTCCCCTCAATGAAAACCGCTTACCTCTGCATTAAACTTCTCATACGTTTGAATTTGTCTTCGGTTTCCTCAACAATTTGCTCTACAGTGCGCCCGGTCAGTTCACTGTATCTTAAAATCTGGTATTGACGAGGTGGGATGCTTATGGTGTCACCCTGAGGGGCCGTGAGCGCAATTAATATTTCTGCACTTCTCTTAAGAAGTTTCTCATACCCATCCGGGGAACAGTGAAGACGAATTCCGTACTGCTCAGGCTTACTGCCAAGCAGGGAGCAGGGGATCACAAAATAACGGTTAAGATGAAAACCTGTGATATATCCCTTTTGCATATTCTCCTGCACAAAGCAATAAGTGTCCTCAAAATCTTCCTCTTGTTCATAGGGAAGGCCTACAATTATCTCGAGCTCTGCCCAAATTCCCCGTGCATGACACCAGCCAAGGACTTGGCGGGCTTGCTCTAAATTTAGTCTCTTGTCGATAAGCTTCGATATTTTCTTGCTGGCGGTATCAAGGCCAAAGACAAGTTTTCTGCAACCGGACCGATAGAGCAAATCCACCATCTCTTCTGTAAGATTATTAAAACGTGCGCAATCGCTCCAGTAAAACTTGAGACCCCTTTCTAAAACTAGGTTACAAAATTCTCGGACAAAGGAAGTAGATAGATTAAAGGCATTATTATAGAAGCGCATGTATTCGGTATTATGTTTTGAGATTAGTGCCTCAATATCGTCAACTACCGAGCGAGCGTCCTTAGCAACCACAGGCGGTTTATCCTCACGGCTTTGTACGCAAAAGGCACACCGATAGCTGCAGTTATAATTGAAGACATAGGGTAATATAAGGGTTTCCTTTCTTTCTTGGGGTGGCAAGGTGCGGCGATTTACTTCAGAAACTGTTGGCCCCTTGGTTATGTTCCATTTGTAATAGTGCACTAGGTTTTTTTCTGTGTTTTCAACACCATCTCGGAAGCATAGGTTGTAGGGGGATAGGTTTAAACCCTGAAAATCTGGACCAATTAAAGTGGGGGCATCTTCAAAATTACGAACAATCACGCCGTTGTCAAAATATACAGCACCCGGCAATTCACGGTAGGGGTATCCCTCAATGAGCTTGGCAAAGGATCTCTCTCCAGGCCCGATAAAAATGTATTGAGAATTCTTAAAAATAGCCTCCCATAATTCCTGAAAAACATCACGAAACTGCCATAAAAAGTCCAGGTTAGCACCGCCAAAAATAATGGATTTTCCAGTTTGATCTTTTATTCTTTGACCCAGCAAGAGCGCCAGGTGTATTTCAAAGAAAGACATATTTGTTCCGGTGGAAATACCAATGTAATCACTTTGGGCCACATCAGTTTGCTGAATGAAGTAATCCAGTATCTCTTCCATACCCGTGGAGATACCACTATTTAGATGTTCAATAATGAGGTCTTTATTAAAGAGCGGCAGCCATTGAAGAGCATTCGGAGGGTTGGCAAAGCTGTGCATACATATATTCAAATCTGTTGAATTTACCGTGTGACCCATGGAACGTAAATAGCCCTGCAAAATCCCTAATGATAAAGGGATGGGGCTGAAACTGAAAAATCGCGAATCAGAGAATGGTGTTTCACTTGGAGTTAGTAATAGAGTTATGTTTCTACTCACTTAAAACACCCCTTTTTATTTAGACTAACCCTAAGGTATATGGTAAATATGGCAGTTTTCCGTCCCTAGGCCAACTGTCGCTTGGCCAGATTAGCAAAAACACCGTTCAACTGCATTAATTGTTCGTAAGTTCCAATCTCAATTATTCTCCCCTGATCAAGTACGATGATTCTATCACAGTTAACAATGGTGCTTAACCTGTGAGCAATCACAATCCTGGTTGCCTTCAATTTATTAAGGCTATTACTAACAATGGCCTGGGTCCCATTATCCAGGGCACTGGTAGCTTCATCAAAGTAAATAATTCGGGGCTTTTTAACGATGGCCCGGGCAATAAGCAACCTTTGTCTTTGTCCGCCTGAGATAGTACCGGCACCTTCACTGATGACTGTATGCAGGCCCATCGGCATTTCCTTGATATCCTGGTCTAATCCCGCCATTTTCGCCGCTTCCCAAGCATCTTCCATGGTTAAATTAGGATTAGTGCCAACAATGTTGGTATAGATATCCCCCGACATCAACTGACCATTTTGTAAAACGACCCCTAACTGTTTGCGCACCGAACGAATATCTACCTTTCCTATATCCTGTCCATTGTAGTACACCCGGCCTGATTCCGGTTTTTCAAATCCCAGCAAAATACGAAACAAGGTGGATTTGCCACTACCCGAGGTCCCAACTAGGCCTATATACTCACCCTCTTTTATCTGAAGAGAGATATCCTTAAGAATTAGCGGTCCGTCTTGCTTATATCGGAAAGACACATGGCTTACTTCAATGGAACCAGTCAACTGGCCTGGATCATTCATGTTATCGTCGTACTCCGGCAATGCCTCTAAGATCGGTCTTGCCCTTTCATAAAGAGGTACCATACCAATAATGGAAATACAGACCTCGGTTAAGGAAATCATTGCTCCCATCAAACTGGCAAAGGCTGTATTGAAAGCTATAAACTTTCCGGCCCCTAGAGAACCCTGGGAGAAAGTAATCATCCCGTAAAAAATGATCATAGAAGTAACCACTTGAAAGATGGAGTTGAAGACCACCAGTCCATTGGAAATGTTTTTGCTTTTAAAGGCTACTTTTCTTTGTTTGCTAAATTCCCTAGACCACTGGTAAAAGGCTCTACTTTCTGCCCCTGATACTCTAAATTTGACTACTCCACCAATTAGTTGTAATACTAAGCCTGATATTTTATTATCTATATCAGTTAACTGTCGCTGGTAATTGATTAGTATATAACCATGGATTACTGTCATGATTATAACCACCATAATTAAACCCGTGGCTATAACTGCCAACTTGACATCGTAATAAAACAATAAGGCGAAATAAAAAACTGAGAATATACTGGAAAGGATCGTTGTTATGGTAGCACCAGATAGCCTGTTGCGAATCTGACTGATGCCCATGGCCCGCATGGCTAATTCTCCCGCTGAGTATTGCTTAAAAAAAGGAACAGGCAGGCTTAACAGCCGATCCCAAACTGCCGCTTGAAGGGATCCATCTATCTTTCCTTCCATTCTCATCATGGCAAAGGACCTGGTTAATTGAAAAAACGTCCCGGCCAGGGCAGTTGCCACTAGGAAGAAGGTAATTTGCAGCAGTTGGGCCTTTTCCCCCTCTGGGATAATAGTGTCAAAAATAATTCCAGTTGCTACAGGTGTAACAGTGCCCATCAGGCCACCAAACAATCCCATTAAAACTACCATAATCAAATCCCGCTTCCAGCAGTTACCTATAGAAAAGGCAAGTATATCTCGTGATTTTATTACCTTGGCGGGAAATGAACGATAAAATGTAAAGGCGATGGGTTTAATCTGCTGGGAAATTTTATAATTTACCAAAGTCTTATTTTTATTTGTCGGATCATACAATTGATATTGTTCGGGAGATAAGGGCAATAAAGCCACTGGTCGATTATCTTCTTCCATGTAAGCCAGCAGAGGTCCATTATCTGACTTCCACCACTCCCCTGCTAAGATAACTCGCCTTGTCCGAACCATTGATGCTCTGGTAATATCCCCCAAGGGATCCTTTGACGGGCCTTCTTGGTTAGCAGATGGAGGAGAAATAATTTCGATCTTCATCGCCTGACCAACTAACTTACAGGCACTAAGTAGCATATCCGATAAGAGTTCCACAGTATCTTCATGCTGCTCCTTTTGGGTGACCGAGGACATCTTATAAATAGCCTTTTCTATACACTTTTCATTGTAAATCCTTTTTTTTCTTAAACGAATTTCCTCAACCTGCTTATTATTAAGGTATCTTTCTTTAATTCTACCTAGTGCCAAGTTGTGAAATTTATCCAGTGTCAGTGATAAATCTGCAGAGTCAGACGTTATAAGTTCGATTTCTTCCTGTTCAAAAAAAGACCTGAACCAGCGATTAATTAGATCTAAATAGACTTTTCTATCCGCCGCCTGTTCTAATCTTTCCAAAAAGAGTGTCCTATTAATTTGCCTCAAGCTTGTCCCTGCTACTCCAGTTGCCAGCAGTCCAAAGCATGGATCATCATTTTCGGGGCAGATACCAAATAAAATGTCATGGCCCTCTACCTCAAATAAAAAATTCCTTGCTCCAATAGCTTCATTATTTTTTATTTGAATAGAAAAAACAGTAACTTTTCCCCGTTCAACCAGCCATATGCTGTAAGGATCTGTGAGGAGTAATGGTTTGTTTCCTTCTACAGCAACTATGGTGCCTTCTCTTTGGAAAAGCTCTGTAATCAATCCCATCTGCCTACCTCCTAGCGAAATCTAACTGGCACTCATCAGTTTTGCATAAGGCCCTTCTGCATTTATAAGCTCCTCGTGATTTCCCCTTTGAACAATTTTTCCTCTTTCCATAACAATAATCTCATCACAGTCACGTATTGTACTTAGTCGGTGGGCAACAATGACACAAGTACACCCACGGCGTCTTATTCTTTCATCTAGCATACCTTCTGTAGAAGGATCCAGTGCGCTGGTTGCCTCATCCATAATAAGGATAGATGGATTATTAACTAAAGCCCGGGCAATTTCTATTCTCTGCCTCTGACCTCCACTAAAATTCCTTCCTCCTTCATCCAACAGGTGGTCATAACCGCCTATCCTCGAGGTAATATCATCGTGTATACAGGCATCCTTAGCTGCTCTAATAATGTCAAATTCAGAAACAGTCTGATCCCATAAGGTGATATTGTCCCTAATAGTACCCTGAAACATACTGATATCCTGATCAACCATAGCCATGGAGTTGTTGAGCACCGTTCTGGGAATGCTTTCCCTTGGTTTCCCATCAAACAAAATCGTGCCGGACCAGGGCTTGTAGATTCCCGCTAGCAACTTTGCCACTGTGGACTTGCCGCTTCCCGATCCCCCCACCAAGGCTACGCGAAATCCCGGCTTTAAACTCAGATTAAAGTCTCGAATTAAAGGCTCTTCTAACCGACTGTAGCCAAAATTTAAATTGCGGATTTCTAGGTATCCTTCTAGCTTCTTGTCCAGTTCCTCTGGCTTGTCCGTAGAAATTTTCTGGTCAGTTTGTGCCTCCACAGGATATTTCAATACGTCATCTAAACGGTTCATATCCCCTTCCATTTCCTGCAAAGTACTGCCAAGGCTAACCAGACTGTTCACAGGTGCCATAAAACTGCTCATTAAACTTTGAAAGGCTACCAGCATGCCAATGGTCATTTCCCCGTTCATAATAAAAAGTCCGCCTATTACTAAGACCACCGCATTAGTCAGCGAGGTTAATAATGTAGGTACTGCAGATAAAAACTGTGAGGAAACTCCTATCTCCTGCATGGCGTTTAATGTTTTAGCCTGATAGCCTGACCATTTGGCAAAGAAATCTGATTCCGAACCTGTTGCCTTTAGGGTTTCAATAATCTGCAAGCCAGACATAGCCGTCCCCTGGAGTTTCCCATAATCTTGTAGTAGTTTACGATTAAGATCTACCCTCTTCTCAGATACAAATCGTAAATACTGAACGTTGATAACAGCTACTACAACACCAATCAAGGTTAAGAGAAGGTTATACTGTAACATTAGTATGAAATAAAAAATAATTAACACAAAATCCAGTGCCGTCTTAGCAAATCTCCCTGATAATAGCTGTGCTACCTTATCATTACTGCCCATGCGAACACTGATATCACCGCTGTAGCGCTGGTTAAAAAAATCTGCCGGCAAGTGGAGTACATGCCATAAGAACTGCCCCGAGGAACTCAAGGCAATCTTAGTTTCCAACCTGAGCAAATAGTAATGCTGCAGCCATACCAAAATTCCACGCAAAACTGCTGTCATGCCCATCCCCAAAAGTAAGGGAAATAACCAATTATCTTTACCACTTAATAATATGTCATCTACAAAAATCTTTGAAAAGGTAGGAATAACCAAACCGGGAATTACTAATGCCAAGCCCACTAAAATCACAAAGGTTAGGGCAACCTCAGATCCCTTCATTCGTTTCTTTAGTGCCATTAAAATATTAGGTTTGCTGCCGCCTTTTTCAAAAGCAGGACCAACCTTAAAGGTTAGTACAACTCCCGTAAAGGATTGGTCAAATTCTTCTTCAGTTACGGTTCTGGGACCACTTGCCGGATCATTCAGGTAAACCATTCCCTGATGAAAGCCTTCAAAAACTAAAAAGTGACTGAAGTTCCAGTGGATAATCATTGGGGCTTCCATATTCCTTAAGTCATTTGGCTCCTTTCGGAAACCTTTAGCTTCCATGCCAAAATTACGAGCTGCTTTTAGGATGTTGCTAGCCTTACTGCCATCTCGCGAAACCCCACAGACAATACGGAGCTCTTCTAGAGGTATATACCTACCGTGATAGGCCAAGATCATGGCCAGTGAAGCTGCCCCACATTCTACTGCTTCCATTTGGAGTACGGTGGGAACCCTTCTTTTTTTCACTTTTTGTTTTAATTTTAGCACTTGCTCTTTCACCTCCAGGATACGGGTTGTTTAAATAGAGAGTGCTTTTTTAAACATAGGAATAACCATGCTCATAGGCCTTTGCTGCTGAATAATTACTGCACCAGTACAAATAGTTCCGCTATTAATTTTAAGCGGAGGCCCCTGACGGGACGACCATTTGTAGCCGCTTACAGTACTGCTATCAACTGTCATGTCAATTTTCACTTCCAGGTAGGCGCCTTCTCCAGTCAGTTGAGTCACCAATTCTTCGTTACCCAGCGTAAGCATCACATGCCTGGGTGTTGTAGGATATTCAGATACAGCTATTACCCTGCCCTGCATAAACCCGTATTCTTCCTTTTCTACGATAGTTGGGGAAATCTGAGCCTCCATCCCAGGCAAGACCTTTTTTCCTTCTGCTGCCGGGATATACATAGCAACTTCTAATTTTGTGGTTGAACCTTCCCGCTCTAGGCTAAAAAGCGGCGTTTCCGGGCCAATAATATCTCCTCTATTAACCTTAACCTCTAGGACTCGTCCATTTATTTGAGAAACAATTTCTGTTGACTGATTTAACTTATCCTGAAGTATCTTAATTTCTTCTTCTGTTTCTTTAATTCTTATAACTCTAGTTGATTCAAATTGCTTCTCAAGTAATTGCACCGCATATTGAGCCTGTTTATAACTTTCTTTGCTTGCGTTATAGCTCTCCTGCCTCTCCCTGACGGCTGATGTTGCTGCTCGAGTCTCTAACTCCATAAAATGTAAGTCCTTAGTTGCATTGATTAACTCGCTTTCCGATATTGCATTTGATTGAAAAAGGATAGTTAGTTTATCCACATAAAGTTGTTGATTTGCTTCATTGATTTTGTCTTGCTCCAGCCTGATTTTTGTATCTTGTAGGATTCGCATATTATCTAGCATTGCATTTTTGTAACTGTTTTCATTTATTCTGGCTTCATTTACTCTGTTAGATAGTTCGTAAAAATCAAGTAAACTCGATCCCATATTTTTTATATCCTGATTAAGCTGAAAATCATTTAAGCTTTGTAACTGACCCAGTTCTGTTTTCAATTTGTTAATTTCATCTACCAATTGTGGTTGGTTAGTTCTTGCAAGCACATCTCCTCTTTTGATCGTGTCTCCTGCAACAACTCTGATATCGGTGATTTTACCGCTTTGATCATGAACAATATTGTATATCCCGCCACTCTTGATGAGAATTCCTTGGCCTTGCACCTTGGTAGGGATGCTCCCGAAGATCCCCCACAAAATAGCTGTAAATAGAATTCCGCCTATTGCTGCAAGGGCTAACCATGCTCTAGGGGTGGTAACGGTCATTAACTGGTCTAACTGTTCGGGAGACGAAAGCCTCTCCAGTGATACCTTTCGGAATATGTCATCTTTCATCTTGCTACCCCCTAATTGAAACAGTTATTAACCCTATTCATCCCCATTGCTCTCATCCACAACTTCTAACACACCATTGCGAACTACTTTCATGATTACCAGATTTCCAATGTCGTCCCCATACTCATTAAAAGTATGATAGCCAGACACCCCTGGCCAATCCTTAATGGTACGGAGTTTTTCAGCTATTACCAGTGGTTCAGTGGATTCTGCCTGTTCTATGGCTGCAACCAGCAGTTTAACTGCATCATACCCTTGGGCCGAATATGCACTTGGTATCGTGTTATAATTTTGATTAAATTTATTTACAAAATCCTTAACCACTTGACGAGAATCTTGGGGATTGAAAATTGTTCCTATGACCATACCTTCTGCCGCTTTTCCGCCAACGCTACATAATAAAGGCGAATCCATTGCATTACCACCAATATAAGCTACAGCTATACCCACCTTGGCTGTATCAGCAATAAATTCAGCACCTTCCTTTGCTGGCTGAGCTATAAACACACTATCAAAATCAAGAGCTTGCCACTTTTTGTGCAGCCTTTCAAGTTCCCTTAAATTGCTGTAGATTGAAATACGGTCAACGGTCGAAATACCTAACCTTTTTGCATGATCTTCAAATGCATTAGCCAAACCTAATCCATAGGAATTATCTGCATAATAAATTACGGTCTTTTTGTAACCCTTTTGGGAAGCATATGTCGCTAATTGTTTAGCGATTTCATCATCACTAGGTATATTTCGAAATATGTATTTGTTTTCATTATTAGTTAGTTGAGGTTCTGTAGAAGCTGGGGACAGCATGACTATTCCACCGGACTCATATATTCTGGAAGCGGGAATTGAGATAAAAGACTCTCTATGCCCAATAACAGCAATCGTTTTGCAATCATTTACAAAAGACTGGGCAATAGCCATTCCCTGATTAACTGATCCTTCATCGTCTTTCTCAACAACTTTAATCTTTTGACCCTTAACCCCACCATTTTCATTTATTTCATGAATGGCTAATTCGACACCCTCTCGGAACATACTATTATTTTTTGCAAAGGGCCAGGCAACTCCGATAACAATGTCTTGCTGTTGCTCATTGCTATTCCATAAAAAACTTATATATAACACAAGTAAGGATATGCAACTAATCAACATGAGGGTAAGAAACTTGTTATTCTTTATAAATTTAATTTTTTTTAGCACCAGCTATACCCCCATTTTCACTTACTCATTGATCCCATGCCCGGAAGGTGAGAGTAGCAGTTTCCCCTTGTCTTTGAGTCGGCAATGGTGGGTAGCCCGGTTGTGTTCCAACAAAACCCATGCCGCCTAGCAAAAGGAGTCCCCAAATCATAATGTGATGAATGCCGGAAATGCCTGGGCCCAAGACGTTATTTAATATACACTGAAGACGGTACCCATAATGGAAGACCTTTTTCTTGCAACCCTCTGTGTATCATGCAATTACAAACCAATAATAAAGTTACAGTTGTCTCCGCCGCCACTTAAAAATAAAGTTAATACTGATTTCAATTTGTCTCTGAAATTAGATGTGTGATATAATTGTATACATTAACTGACTAAAGTCACTAACTATAGTCAATATATGATTATTTACTACTATTGTCAATTAATATAGGGAGAAATTTTGTGAATAAAGAAAAAATAAGTAAAAGAACAGCGAAAGCTGACGAAACAAAAAGGAAAATCTATGAAAGTGCTGACCAGTTATTCAAGAAGCATGGTTTTGATAATGTAAGTGTAGACTCTATAGTAGAAAAGGCAGGGGTGTCTAAAGGGTGCTTCTATGTGTACTTTGATTCAAAAAATGCTCTAATTACTACTCTGATTGCTGATTTTGTAGATACCATTGATTTAGACTATAAATCTTATCTTGAGTCATTTCCTCCCGGCACTATGGCTTCTGATATTCTTTTTTCGTTTGTAGAGAAAATGGTTAATACTATTGCCTGTACTTTAGGTTATGACCTGATTAAAATGTTATATGAAGCACAAATATCAAGAACCGTAAATACAGAAGCTGTAATGGGTTACAATAGGAAACTCTACCAAGTATTCAGTAGTATTATTAGCCAAGGAATAAAACAAGGAGATTTTAGAACTGATATATCCGTAGATACAATTACGAAGCACTGTATTATGGCCATGAGAGGACTTACTTATGAATGGTGTATACGTTACCCTTACTTTGACTTAAATGATCAGTCTCTGCAACACTTCGAAATACTGCTGAACGGTATAAAAAAGCAAAAGGCACCTGCATAGGTAGTAGCTATTAAACGCTCCAGATAATCGTAATCAAAGGTAGTGGTGTTGCCATTGGCATCTGTTACTGTTTCACGGTTATTACTGGGCGAATCGGACGTGTAGGGTTGAAGATTCAGAAAAAACCTGATCGTGTCCGATGTTTTTGAAAATTTAGGTTAACGCATCTAACGTAATCCCTATAAAATCAAGGCTACAAGGCATTTCGTGTCAATAAAAATCGCCCTTCAAACTTGAGAGGCGTGTGGGAAACCATGCGGGTTCAAAGGCCCCTCCCCGCCTTCGACACCAGAAACGCTGTATTCGCAAGGGTTAAAGCTGAACGTGGAATGTAACACGTTCGGCTTTTTCCTTTTTAGGACGTGTGTGTAATACTGGTGCGTAAAAAAGTTGTGCGTGTAAAATGTGAGCGTCTCGATCGTGCGCGGAAATGGCGTGAAAGCCCTGCCATGGCGCTGGTGGCTAGGGTCAGGGACGGCAGGTGGTAATGAGTCCAACAGCAAATTTTATTATTCAATACACCCTTTCATTTGTCCAACATAGACAAAATAGCCCTATTTAAAATAATAGGACTGTTACTAGAAATAAGCCAGAAATACCTGTTATATCTTACTATTAAAATATTCTTGTGACACCTTAAGTTGCCGATGTAATATTTGCTGCCACATATGGAACTTAATTTGCCCGGAACCCATAGATACCTTTGTTCTTTTTAAAGAGCCGTCCGGCATCTTTTTTCGATAAAAATATTGGTCCGTTTTATTAAATAATTCCCAACCGTCATTTTCACAAAATCTTTTAAGTTCTCTCCAATTAGGCATGGATTAGGCCGATAACTCCATCTAAATTCTCTTGCATGAGCACAGCCAAAACATACGGAAAGTGAGATTGACGATTAAGGGAATAAAAGTAAAGTTGGAATTCATCATAATATTCCTTTGCATACTCTACCAACTCTTCAGCTAATGCTTTTATGGCAGTCTCACGATCTTTTGTATTCACTACAAAATCAAAATTTGTAAGGGTGGCTGTGATAGAACCATCCTCCTCCTGCAAAAACTGAGCATTAAAATGATGATCCTTTAACAACAGGCGGGCCTGCTGTAAAGAAAATGATATAAAGTAGTCACGGTTGCGCTTTACCATTTGAGGTTTTTCTCGAACCACCGTATCAATGAACCTTCCCCAATCTTTACGAACATCCGTTGCATTAAGTACTTCTTGCATAAGCATCACTCCCCACCTCCATTGTACGCTATGTTCATAGTGTATGCAACGTACACAGAGGATATTACTAATATTTTTAATAAATGAGGATAGCCGTTACGTTCCAATTTAGCACTTAATTTGTAAAAATTAGTGAATCCCCTTCACTTTGGACAAATATTATATAATTAAAACAAAAAGGATGTGATTTGTATGGTATGGGCTGAGGTTCGTAGGCTTTATCCCAATCAATTTGTCCAAATGAAAATCCTGCAATCACATATTGAGGACAGTTATGAGGTTATAGATGATGTAGCTGTAATCCGTAGTATTTCTGATCCTAAGGAGGCCACCCGAGAGCTAGTAAAAAGCAAGGGCGATACTTTGGTTTACCATACTTCTAAAGAAGAAATTAGGATAAAAATTCGATTTACACCTGGGTTTCGAGGAATAATCTGATGACAAAAATGATTTTTGAAAATGTGTTACTATATACAACGGCAAAGGTATATTATAAAGGAAGGGCAAAAACCATTGATAAAATGGTTATTGACACGGGTGCCAGCCATTCAATAATTTCTACTGATGTCGTAGAGGAAATTGGGATAAATATTGAAGAACGTGATGAAATTATTGTTAGTGTTGGAATCGGTGGTAAGCAATTTTCGGTGACAGGTTGATGCTGTTGAGTTTAACGGGTTCAAAATTAAGAATTGTAAGTTCGCTATTGGCGAGATTAATTTCGCGGAGCTATTAATGGGTTATTAGGTTTGGACTTGTTAATGGAAGCAGGAGTAATATTGGATTTATAAAACACAAGAATATTTGAGGCAGTGTAATGGTCCCCCATTTTAGGGGGGCTTTTATATCTGCAAATGAACCAAAATGTCAGAATATGTATATTTAGATTGGTTAGTGTCACTACTATTAGCAGCACACTACTTAATCGGCATACGACCGGACAAATCGGACGTGTAGGGTTGAAGGTTAAGAAAAAATCTAGGTGTGTCCGATGTTTTTGAAAAATTAGGTTAACACATCTAACGTAATCCCAATAATATCAAGGGTTCATGGCTTGACGTTTCAATATTGGAATGTCCTGCAAGATCGGCAAGTGTTTTTTTAGGTATTCTAATCTTAATTTTCTATTTCTTTAACTAATTTTCTTTTCTTATCAATCAGTAAGATAATAACTAGAATTAGAACAATAATATTGACACCAAAAACATAAAAGTTTTCATAGATAATCTTCAATTTATATACAGCTAGGAGGAGTTCAAAAGGTATAAGAAAGCTAAATATAAATCTAATTAAGGAATTAAGATTCAAGATTTTTTCGGCGGTCCACTTTCGAACATTATGCAGACCCCATATTATCAGTAATGTGCCTACTACAATATTCTCAAGAAAGTTTTCCAACCCAAAGTAATTAAAATTAAACATTACGAAGCCCAATATAATCGGATTTGCCTCTAACATAGCCTCTGTTTTGGACATTATTTGACCCCCAAGTTTATACTTAACTCTTATAACTTATTGAGGTGATCTCATTGCAATAATTGTGTATCTACATAAGGAATGGATCACCATATACGGACTTCATCTAGGAAAACATGTTACCGTTCCCCTCGGTTAATAATATTATAGGCTATACCAAAAGCTAGTAGTATTAATACCATTACCCACGTCGTTGTTCGGTCCATCATGGGCATTAAAAACAGTACAACCATGAAGAGTAAAAATATAACATTCCAAAATGAAATTTTTACCCCCTCCTTAAAGTTTGATTAGTGAACTTAAGGCAAGATATTCAATGTATCATGGAAAACAAACAATACTAGGATAATAATACCAACACTTAAGTATTTTCTATTTTCCTTAAGTTTAGGTGAGATATTTAACCAATCCGCACATAACAATGCTATGCCGAGAATTATTGCAAGCATGTTTTCAAAATACATAAAAAGCCTCCTTTTTAATTTCTACATAAATTTATTCGGTCTTGTATGTGCATTTCCTGTTAATGTTTGGAAAAATTACTCCGTGGGTGTATAGCTTTTTATATTGAAACCTATATATAAAAGGTAATCCGCTTTTATACATCAAATTACGCGTCTTCAACCGCCTTCTTTAACTCTTTCATTGAAGGCGTTACATACCGCCTTGAAGTCTCAATATTGGTATGTCCTGACTAAATCCGTGACAACTTCAAGTTTCCCGGTCTTATCGGCGGTCCCCCTTTTAGGGGGGTCTTTTATATTTTTTTAGAGAGGCTATGAAATTGTATCTGTGAGAGTACTTGTAAAATATGGCAAGAGCCCACCCTCAGAATAGTGGGCAGGCTCTTGCTTGGTTTTCATAGACTAAGCCATCAATGTCCTTTTCCCGGTCTTGCCGATTTCGTATTACACCCAGTTGCCGGAGTCATTCATCGTTCAGTCCTGCATGGTGTCGCTGGAGATCGCCAGCTCCACGAAGCGGCGCAGCACTGCCGAAGCCTCGGCGCGGGTGGCTGTACCCTGGGGATCAAAGAGATTGCCATTTTTACCGCTGAGAACGCCCGCCATCTGCATCTGCTTCACGGCATCCTTGGCATAGGCGCTGATTTTGGCGCTATCCGCAAAGGTGTTTTCCCCATGGACTTTCGGCAGGGTGAGTCCGATGACTTTGGCATAGTTCTGCATGATGATTGCCATCTGCTCACGGGTGATAGATTGGTCTGGAGCAAACTTTTTATCACCTATTCCGTTTACAATGCTATTTTTGCTTGCCCATTCAATGTAGCCCATGTAGTAAGAGTCGTTTTTCACATCGGTGAAGCTGCTTTGCTTGTAGCTGCTCACATCGGCGTTTGCCAGCCGTCCCAGCGCAGTGACGAACATTCCTCTCGTCATAGCAGTATTGGGGCTGAAGGTAGTGCTTGTGGTGCCGGTAAGCAGTCCCTGGTTTATCACAAACTGAATGTCATCCTTCGCCCAATGGGTGGAAATGTCAGTCGGCGCAGGAGCGTCCTGCTTATATCCCACACCGTAAGTGGAAAAATGATTGGTGCTGAAACGCAGTACCTTTTCTACACTGTCATAGACAGAGCTGGTGAGCCAGTGTACCTTTCCATTGCCGTCCACATAGACTGCCTGCACGTTACCGGCTTTTTCATTTGCGCCGAGGGTGTACGGGATGGTTATCGATACGCTGCCTGTGCCAAAGGTCTGTACCTGTTTGCCGCTGCCGTAGTTCACCTTGAGGTCGAATACCGGTCGGCTGCCAATGGCTTTCCTTGCATCACCGATCAGCTTGCCGTTGTCCGTGCGGCTGGCGGTAATATTCACATCAGACTTTGCCTGCTTGTTGATTTCCTGCACAGTCGTTAAATCCATGCCAATTCTGATGTCGGGATTGTCTACCACAATAACGATGTTGACAATTTTCTTAGCAATGATAATATCCTGCACTGTCTTTGGCAGATTAACCGTAACATTGGAGCCGGTCTTGCTGCCGGTGTCCACACGGAGTACCACAGTAATGCCGTTTTGCTCATTGCCGTTTTTCTTCGCGTCCGCCAGTGCCTTATCAAAGGCGTCGGTCACGGTTTTGTCGGTGATGTTCACTGTGACGTTGCCTTTGCCGTCCACCGTGCCGGGAACCTTGATTTCGCCCTGGGTGGGGGAATTAGGGTTATCCGGTGTGGGTGGCGTGACGATGACGGTGCTGCTATTGTCTGAGGTACTTCCACCACTGCCGGAGCCACTGCCGCCGCCACCGTTTGAATTTGTCGTCACATCTAATCCTGTGCTTATCGCCGATGCTTCTGTGTCGGCGGTTTCAGCCACTCTCTGGTAGAACGTATACGCTGTGCTTGCAGTCAATCCGCTGAACACATTGTCTGTCTGCCATGTGATGCCGTCCTTGGAGAACTCATAAGCCGCATTTGCCGTAAGTGTGACGGTATTATGCGTCTTTGAAGCGAGCGTAGGCGCTTCCGGTGCGGACGGAGCTACTTTCTTCAACACAGCCGCAATCGCTGCACTTGTGATTGTGCCGGTTTCTACGCTTGAACTGATCTCAAGTGTTATCGTCTTTCCAAGGTCTGCCGCAGCTACCGTATAGCTTGCATCTGTGCCAACTTGCGTTCCGCCAGCTTTCCATACATAGCTTAATGTACCGCTGTTATTGCCGCTGTCTAGTGAGCCGTTCAGCACATCGCCAATTCTTGGAGCTGTATTGCTTATCGTCGCTGTGCCGGTGAGGGCACCGGGTACATATGCACCCACAGTAAAGCTGCTGTCCGCACCTTCGTTATGAGTGATAGTTTCTTTGACCCTCACCAGATAGGTGCCGCTTGTAAGGCCTGTGATGTCGCCGCCGGGGCCGGGAGTATAGCCTGCATCACCGCTTTTCTTGTATTCCATGGCGGTGGTTACGCCGATGAGTTTGCCGTCATTGTTGCTGACAGTGGTGCAGTCTAAGGCAGATACGCCAGTAACTGCCGGGCCGTCGGCCTTGTTTATGACGGAAGCAGTGCTGCCGGAAACTTTGCTTGTTTGCACATCACTTGTTACCTCACAGGTGAGGGTGTTATTGATATCGGCTTCCACGATGGTATAGGTATTAGAATTTGTGCCTATATCGGTGCCGCCCCGCTTCCACTGATAGGAAAGGGTGCCGCTGTTGTTGCCGGGGACGTATGCGGCTGTCAATGTTTGACCGTATTTCAGCGTACCGCTGATGGTCACATTGCCGGTAAGCGCAGCCGGAACATATACACCTACAGTAAAGGTACTTTCCCTGCCTGCTTCATGGGTGGCGGTTTCCTTAACCCTCACCAGATAGGTGCCGTTTATAAGCCCGGTGATGTCGCTGCCGGTACCGGGGATGTAACTTGCAGCATCGCTTTTCTTATACTCCATAGCGGTGGTCACGCCGATGAGTTTGCCGTCATTGTTGCTGACAGTAGTGCAGTCCAGGGCAGATACACCGGTAACTGCCGGGCCGTCGGCTCTGGTAACGGTAATTTCTTGTGTGGCGGAGATGTTTGTGCCGACGGCGGTTATAGTAACAAGAGTATCGCTCATGGTGAGCGGACCGCTTTTATCGTATAGGTAGGTATATAAATACCCCTCTGTTCCGTCGTTATAGGTTGCCTTAACCACAATGCCCGCAAAGGAAAATCTCTCTCCGAACTTATACACAAGTTTGGAGGGCGGCGTGGTAATAGCAATGAATTCCACAGTCTTTGCCGCCGTCAAGGGGAACTTAACGGTCACCGTCAGAACGCCGCCGAAACCCCGGGTATTGGTGACGGTCGCTCCGTCGTGTATAAACGCATTCAGCGCGACGCCGGAAAAGGTATAGCCCTCTTTCGCCGTTAGGGTAACGGTGGCGGTGTACGCTGTGCTGCCAAGGAACCTTGTTGGGCTGCCGTTCCATGCCACCGTGCCTGTGTAAGTAGAACCGCCGATGCTTGTCACTGGTGTTCCGCCAACTACCGGAGCGGCCAGTATATCGGTCAAATTCAATTCGGGGCCGGAGACCGGCGAACCTGTGGCGGGCGCAAAGGCAAGATATTTGTAGTTGGCGATGTCCGCCGCTTTATATTCTGCCTCCGGCAAGCTTCCATCGTAATTAACGCTTGCCGTGACCTTCACATTGGCATAGCCGCTCAAGTCCGGGGCTTTGTTCATCGCCTTGCCGCCGCCTTGGATGATGGGCGTGCCTATTAAAACTCTGCTATTTCCGTATGCGTAAATCGCATAGCCGTTTGGGTCGGTATTTTCTATCGTTCCGCCGGTGATTTCAAGGACGGCGCCATCCGGTACTTCAATCGTCCCCCTGTTAGTGCTTGTATTTGCACTGGTGACCTTAGCCCCGCCGCCAACTATGATTTTGCCGCCAGAAAAGCCTCTAATTGCAGCCGTATTTTGGGCGTTCGCTGTACTGTTGCCTGATATTTCCACGGTGCCGGTTGAGCTGTTGTAAATTGCGTAGCCGTTACCGGTGTTAATCACTGATCCTCCAGAAATGTGCACACTGCCGGTGGTGCTGCTGAAAATTGCATGACCGGAGGTGCCTTCCACTGTGCCGCCCCTTACTTCCAGACTGCTGCCTTCGGTGCCAATAGAAATGGTGGGCGAGGATCCCGCATATGCGTTGGTGATCTTGCCGCCTTTTTCGGCACTCCCGTCGGTAATGGTCAGCGTACCGCCTTCATTCTTCCTAATAGTTATGTACCCGGTACCTTTGATCGTGAAGTTGTTCAGATCAAGGGTAAAACTCTGGGCGCCAATATAGTAAGTCGAAGTATACTCAATATTCCTCAGCAGCTGAATGGTCTGCCCCTCTTTAACCGCATTAAACGCCAAGGATAGGGTGGCGTATTCTTGATTCGTCTCCATAATTTTTGCGTCATTGGGTGAGGGCTCAAAATTTAAATATTTATAGATAGCGATGTCCGCTGCGCCCACCGTCACGGTAATCTCCGGCAGCTCGGCGCTCACCGTATAGCCCTCGATCACCGGCGTAAAGACATACTCACCCTCGGTGTCCATGTCATATTCCGGCAGAGAAATCCATGTCACTGAAATACCAACAAGGATTTCTTCATATTCAGAGCCATATACTCTGTCTGTCACTGTCTGCTGGCTCGTATCTGCTTGCATACCAAAATCAGGACTTGTCCGCACTGTGGCGGCCAGGGTTTCAGGCAATTCTAAATCCTGAACGGAAGTGCCGGTCGTGACCGTTTTTTCTATTTCTGCAAGCGGCTCAAATGCAATGATTTCCCCGTTTACGCCAATGTTGGTATGTGCTTCTTCCGCCATTGCCGAAACCGGCAGCATGGTAAGCACCATGCACAGCACAAGAAACATACTTAACAATCGTCTCCCAGGGGACCTTCTCTTGCCACGTTGCCGCAATTCACCTTGTTTCTTCATAGGGTTTGTCCTCCTCAACTAGTAAAGTTGGTTTTCCTCGTGCCAGAAGTGTTTGCAACCTCTGGGTTTCTTCTTGGGTGGCAGAGCGAATATGATTTTTCTCACAGGAGGGGCATTCCTTTACCTCTCCTACCCGGTAGAATAGAAAGCCGCAGTCCTTGCAGGCGTAAGTCATGCAGTCCCCTTCTTTCCACAGAGATATAGCGGTTTTCTTCAAATCCCAAGCAGTTGCCTTTTCTTTGCATCAAACTCCTGCTGGGAAATGATACCCTCATCCATTAGTGCCTTATATTTTTTGATTTCCTCGATGGCATCGACGGGAAATGCAGTGGTTGTATGTACCGCCTTTGCCCCCGCCGCACCAAGGCCAATGGACTGATCCGGTGTTTCCGGAAAGGCCACCGTCTTGAATGCAGTCACCAGCTTTTCAATTTCCTCAATGCTGCGCTGATACGAGCGGATGTAGTCGTTCACATCCGGGCAGTTATTATTAAATCGGGGGCCGTCCATATCGCATTTAATCACCGTCCAGTAGGGGTGGTCGAAATGCAGCTCCACGTTAAACACCTGAAAGGGTTCTGGCACATCAAAATACGGCATGGGTGCTGACCTGTTTTGCTTGCCGTCATCCAGCTTGTCAAGGGCGCGGGCCATCTGCCTGTTCATCATATACTGGGCAATTTGCGGTGCCATGGCCATGGCGCGCTCCGGCACAGTGCTGGCATAGCGGCGTATGCCAGCCGCCGAACCCTCGAACAGGGGCGTGCTGTTCTCTTTAATGGTAAAGGATTTCAGCTGTTTGCCCTCAAATACGGTTTTGTCAGGGTTTTTGCTCATGCAGAACAGTTTGTTCTGGTAATCAAAGATGATTTTGGTATCCCAAAAGCCGAAGTCAATCCGCTGCGAAATAACAAACTGACCTTTCAGCAGCTGGTTTTGATCGTAGAACACCAAATATTCCCGAAAGCCCTGCATCGTCAAATCTTCTTCCTTGTTGGTCTCCATATCGATCTTGTTGTGGCAGGTGTCACAGATGTATTCGCCCTCGATTTTCGATGGTAGAAACCACGAAATTTTGCCGCCGCAGATGGGGCAAGGGGGTTTTTTTGAAAATAAGCCCATTATCTTATCCTCCGTATGTTATCAATTATTATCTCGTTCCGCCGCCTGAACCGCCACCAATGGAACCGCCGCCTCCGCCAAAGGAAGTAAATCCACCGCCTCCGCCGCTGCGCTTTTCCTGTTCGCGCTGTTGTTCAGCTTTCTTCATATTGCTGTAAAGCAAATAGTGATAGGAATAGGCTGAAACCATGCTCTGTTTGTAATCAGTTAGTTCGGAAGAAAGTGCCGGATATAACTCTTTCATTTGCTCCGCCACCTGATCAGCTATGCCAAACAGCATGGCGTAGGTCAGCAGCTCCCGCCAAATCGGCATTTCCTTAACGCCCCGCTCGGCAACCAGTGAAAAGTCCTCCAAATACCGTTTGAGCCCCAGCAGCTCGCCCAGCTCTTTTTCACCGGCTGGCGTCAGGTCAGTTAGCTTGGCAGGAATATTCCACCGTTTCAGGCACTGCTTTTGATTCAAATAGGCTCTGCCCGCACTGTCATGCTTTTGAATATAAGCACGAAGCAGCTTATCATTTTGATTTACAAAGCGTTCCAGTTCCTTTGCCTGCAAGGTGGCATCCGAACCGGCCGCACCCTCCAATACCGTATAAAGGTACTCATCGTACTCGTTCATTTTGTCATGATGGCTACCCATCAACCGCAGGCTGACCGCTTCCTTGGTCTTGCCCATAAAGCCGACTTCCTGCGTTTCCACAGGGGCCAGGCAACCCAGCTGGGTAAGCCGCAGCATCCCTGTGGCAAGAATCGCTCCATCCTCACACACACCAAACATTCTCCCTAACGCATAGGTGGCACTCAGTCTGCCCTCGTTGGGAATATCCCTAAAATAACCGAACCGCTCTGCGAACCTTTGCATTTTTTTCTCTGCGCTTTTCTTTTTTCTCCTGCGAATCCAAATAATCAGCATGATGGGAAGCCCGATGGACAGCAGTGTCGTGATGATTGCCGCAATGGCGGATACTTCTTCGCCGGTGGAGCCGACGTTATCGTAATCACTGCCCTCAAAGGCTTTTTTCCGCACTTCCTCGAAACTCCCTGATTCCTGCCGTGAGGGGGATAGGAGTCCTTTCTCCATGGAAAGCAGTACCGTCACATGGTTTTGGTCATCCATCGGGGTATCTGTACGGGCAACGATACTTCCATTTTCAAATACCACCTCGCCTGCGAAGCCAAAGCCCCATACATCGGCAATTTCATCGGTGATGGGTGTGCCATCCGCAAGGCGGATTTGAACCGTCACATCGGTGGGTGTTGTATTCATTCCGTCACCCACAAATCAGAAATTTACGCCGTCTTTGTCGGCATATCCACCTACCACGTTATCCAACTTATATTCAATGGTGTAGCGGTTTTGCCCGTACCGGCTGATGCCAAAGCAGATTTCATAACCACTGTCCGTATCATGAATTCCGCATCTTCTTGCCTTTTCTTCAAAGCTCCAGTCAATGTTCCAATCCGGCACTGTATCATAGATACCGTTTTGGTCAGATACCGTAAGCTCGCTGATGGTCAAGTAATCGGGCGCATTCATGGGAATATAGCTTTCGGTTCCTTCCTCAAAGCGCCCTTCCCAGTTCTGGGTGATGTGCACGGAGCCGTCCTCGTAGAGGACAGCCTGAATATCAATGGTATGTACCTGATTCCCTGCAAAGGCAGGGAGAGCTAGAGCAAATAGCAGGAAAAAGCACAGAATCAGGCCGCTCACTCTTTTACGCATAGAACACCTCATTTCATGCTGGGCATATCAGCCTTGGCCGCCTGCTCCACAAGATAGTCTCTTTGCTGAAAGCCTAACATTCCGGCAATCATGGAGACCGGGAACATTCGGATTTCACGGTTGAGCTTCGTCACGCTATCGTTGTAAATCAGGCGGCTGGTGCGCACCATGTTTTCAAAGGTTTGCACTGCGTCCATGGTTTTGATATATGTTTGGTTTGCCTTTAATTCGGGGTATTGCTCCGTCACCATGGCAATCCTGCCCAAAGCTTCGGAAATAATCCCTTCTTGGCGCATCACATCATTCGGTGTGGATTTTGCCGTAATCACACTTCTTCTTGATTTGATTGTTTCAATCAGTGTTTCGCTTTCGTGCTTGGCATAGCCCTTTGTCAAATCCAAAAGAGCCGTCAGAGCATCAAAACGGCTTGACAGCTGCACCCCGATCTGGCTCATGGCATTGCTGATATTCTCATCAAGCACTACCAGCTTGCGCTGCGTAGAGATTATCCATAGAACAATGACCGCAGCGATTGCGATGATTGCGATGAAAGTTGTCAGCATAGTAAAGTTTCCTCCTTGTTTATTTTTACGGACAGACAGACACAATTTCGTCCGTCTGCCCATTTTTCAGTTTCTATGCGTGATTACTCCAATGAGATGCTCGGAAACATATCGACAGGTTCGCCTCAAGTTTCTATTGGGTTGTGTACAGGGAATATTCCCTTGAATTCAATCTATCAAAAATTCCCTCAAAAAACCGTCCGCTGCATGAAACATAATTTTTTCGACATGAAACATGATTTTGGATATGAAAAAGGTGTTACACCCCTCTGATAGTCATTATGATGCTGACCCCGTATAGGCCACGCCGGGCTTAATGACTGCCTGACCTGCCGCACTGTCCCAGTACATATTGAATTGCGATGCTGTGCCGGAGAGTTTTTGTGCGAACTCGCGCAGCTGGAGGTAGTTAGTATCGCCGTCAATCAGTCGGGCATCCGCAAAGGTAAAGACTTCACCGTTCATCTTGAACTTCGTACCGCTCTGCCTAACATTCATTGTATTTTGGAGCTTGGTTTCGGTAACCGCACCGCTGTATGACTTTCCGGGCTCAATCTCGACATACTGTCCGTCCCAGCCCACGTCGAATTGTGCAGCGGTGCCGTTTAACATTGCAGCGATTGCGCGAAGCTGCAAGTAATTGGTGCTATTTATGGTGTACGCCGCTGTCACGGATACGGGCTTGCTGTTCATAACAAAACTCGTCTTGCTTGGTGTGGCGGTGACCGTGCTGGTGGGCGATGTGACCGGCGCTGGGGTAGGTTTCGTTGACAATTGCACGTTCGGGATTTGGTCTTCTCTTAAAACAGTAAACGTCCACTCGGCATGACTGGGGGCGTCCATGTTCTTTTCTGTCCACAGGATAACGGGGGTTCCAATGTCGCTTTTTTTATTTGAGGCGTTTATTGCCATCGTAGTGGCAGCGGGAGGTCGCAGGCTGCACCGTTCGTAGCTTGATTTTAAGCCAGCGGTGTTTTCTTTGTAGGCGTTCCAAAGATACGGACTGCTCACCGCCTTTACCCGTGTGCCGTCCGTTATGGGGTCGGCGATGCCCAGATATCTTCCGTCCTTCATTCTCGCGGTTATTTGATTGTTCCCCTTGTTTTCCACATAGAACTCCCGAGTTCCCTCTGTGGATGAGTTCCAGCGGTTCAATTCCGCATTGCCCGAGGCATCTATGTTTAGCGTTCGCTGGTTGTTGCCGCTGAACACTTCCAGACAGTACCAACCGGTGGCGGGCGCTTTTGCGGTGCCTGCGTCGGGGTTGTCTGCAGGGATAAACCGGAACTCGCTATGTTCGGGCCCGTCAGGGACAGGTTCTACCGGACAAACCCATTTGTCTATATGGGTCCATAAAATAATTGCGGTTCCGTCCGCCTTTTGCTGACCGGAGGCGTTCAATATCATATCTTGATTGTCGATTGGGCGCAGGCTGCAAATATCCTTGCTGGGTTTATTTTCGCCGCAGAGCCGCCAGCTCAGCAAAGGGTTATTCGGGTCATTTGCCAACACCTTTACCCGCACGCCGTTCGATATGCTGGATATACCCAAACGCTTGCCGTCCACCGTCTCCAAAGCATACGCGTAACCTCCGAGGTTGCGCAGAAGCCATTTTGTGTTTCCTTCCGGGGTATTGGTTTTGTCGCGCAGTTCCGCGTTGCCGTTTGCGTCAAGGTTGAGATAGTTGCCCATGCACCGAAGATAGTACCAGCCGTTTTTCGGTGTGGGGTTGTTGGGATGGGATGCATATGCCGTAACCGGCAGCAGGGTCAGCACCATGCACAGGGTGAGCAGGATGCTCGTAAGTCTCTTTATCATAGAGTCGTTCCTCCTAAAATATTGTTGGTTGGACGAAATGAAGTCCCCGCTCTCAACCTATCAGAAATCCCCCCCAAAAAACCGCCCGCTGCATGAAACATAGCTTTTTCTGCATGAAACATAGTTTCGGATATTCGATTTTTAAGGTAAACTTATCGTGGAGAAATAAAGAAATGGAGGATTGCTTATGCTGCAGATTGCGGTCTGTGATGACAATATTGACGAGCTAGCCAATATGGTTCAGCTTATAGACCTGTACCGAACTTCTAAACATCTGCACTGCGAATACGCCGTCTTTCCAAACGGATTTGATCTGGTTTCGGCCTTAGAAAAGGGAAAGAGGTTTGATATATACTGTCTGGATATCATTATGCCGGGTTTTATGGGCATTGATATCGCAAAGGAAATCCGTGTTTTTGACAAAACTGCGCCGATTATATTCTTTACCTCATCGCCTGAGTTTGCTTTGGAAAGCTATTCGGTGAAAGCAATTAACTATGTATTAAAGCCTATATCGAAGGAAAAATTATTCTTCACCTTTGACGAAATGCTGGAGCAGATAAAAGCGGAAAAAAATGAGGATGCGGTTATCGTAAAGAGTAATGAGGGCATTCAAAAAATACTAATATCCAATTTGGTTTTTGCCGAGGTCATCGGCAGAAATGTGTTGTATCACCTGCGCTCCGGTAAGGTAATCGAATGCACAGAACCCTTTTCCTCCGTCTGCGACAATCTGCTGAAATATGGGTGTTTCATCAAAACCCACCGCTCCTTCATTGTGAATATGCAGTATGTGGATACCATTGAAAATCATCGGGTGACTTTACAGACCCTTTCGTCCGTTCCTGTTGCACAGGGCAAGGCACGGGAGATTAAACAGCACTATCTGGCTTATCAAATGGAGGGATAATGAATCGAAATGATAGAAATTGTCATTGCGTTCTCTCGCTATTGGTTTGCCCTGTTATTCGGTGCGGCGGTTGCGGTCAGTTTTGCCGGAATGGCGCGTACGCGGAAAAATTATCTGGCTTTCGGATGCTTTACCTTCGTTATATTTATTTTGCAACTAGTCTGCTTGCGAATCTGGGGCATGGACATGACTATAAAACTATATCCGCTGCTTTCCCATTTGCCGGTTGCTATTTTTATCATTGTGTACTTAAAGCGCCCGTGGCTGATTTCAGTAACCAGCGTGTTTGCCTCCTTCTTGTGCTGCCAGCCTGCCCGTTGGATCGGCAGTGTCGCAGGTGCCGCTTTTGACAGTGCTTCCATAAACCATGTCAGCTATATCGCGGCTGTGTTTCTGATGTACTATTTCCTGCAAAAATATGTGGTGAAATCTGTTCGGCATCTGATGGAACGCTCCGTTAAATCCTGTCTGCTGTTTGGAGCCATGCCGGCTTTTTACTATCTGTTCGACTATACCGCCACTGTTTACACCGATTTTATGTATAGTGGAACACGCGCGGCTGTACAGTTCATGCCCTTCGTGACATCAGCATTCTATTTTGTTTTTGTCCTCCTTTACTATGCCGAAACACAAAAACAGGCAAGTATCCAAAGAGAGCGGGATATGCTGGATACGCAGTTCCGGCAGGCACAAACAGAATTTGCTTCTCTGCGGCAGATGCATCAGAATGCCGTGGCCTATCGGCACGATATGCGCCACCATTTCGCTCTTTTACAGGGTCTGGCATCCGAGGAACGCATAGCGGAAATCAAAGAGTATCTACGGACTGCCCAGTCCGACATGGAAGCCATCACTCCCATGCGCTTTTGTGAAAATGAAACCGTCAATCTGATTTTGTCCGCTTTCGCCTCCAAAGCAAAACAATCGGGAATCCAATTGACGGTAGAAGCGAAGCTACCTGACTCGCTTCCGTTTAGCGACACCGAGCTTTGTTCACTATTGTCCAATGCTTTGGAAAACGCCATACATGCCTGTGAAAATATAGCCGACAGCAATGAACGCTATATCAAGCTGCGTGTGTATTCCAAAAATAATAAGCTGTGCATTGACATCCGCAACAGCTATCAGACAGAACCGCTATTCCATCAGGGTATTCCTGTATCAAAACAGCAGGGGCATGGTTATGGCACAAAAAGCATGGCTCATATCGTGGAAAAGCATGGGGGTGTATACCAGTTTTCGGTCAAGGATGGCTGGTTTATATTTCAGGCCACTGCATAAAAGACTAGCAAGCAGGGGGAAAAGAAGAAGCAAGGAGCCTATCGCCGTAGATTTTTTGCAGTACAATAAGGTTTACTGCCTGCTAGGTTTTGTTGCATACCTGCTTCTATTTGGATACTATTCTTCCATGATGCTGACCTTGTTGCTGTTACCAATATCTTGCTTTACAGCTATCGACTGGAGGATTTCATTTGGATAACGAACATTACCGCGACGTTTATGGCGCTGGCGGTTATCTTTCTGCGACTGTTGCTTCGAAAAGCACCCAAATGGATATCCTAGTGGTTCTCCCGGTTAAACCTAGGAAAATGATTAAATAGAGCAGGTCGGCTCTGGATAGACCAAGACGACTTGCTCTATTTTTGCAATGTCAGCTATGACAAACTGCCCGACAAACCGAATGTATTATCTGCGTACGTCAGCCCAACATTGCTACACGCTTCATGCCGTTCACCCGCTCCACCTGTTCCTTCCATATCCACTCCTTATTCAACAAAGGGTGTGTATTGCGGATGTTCGTGTACGTATTTGTTCATAATCTCCGTTGCTTTGTCCTGACTGATCGGTTCAGCATTTTTAATATCAGGTTCCTTTTCGGTTGAATAAAACCATGGATGTTCTTCATCTTGCAAACTGTAATATAGAATTGATTCCACCAAGGTCAATTCGGTTCCACTATATGTATAATAGTTGTAGCAGGACTCAAAGGAGCTACTGGAGCTCTCATTGGCAATACAACCGTTTTCACAGAGATAATATCGGTTTCGTTCCCATCCGTCCAGTACATGAAACACTTCCCCATTTACTATCGTATAGATATCATAAATGATGCCATCCCAACTACCGTCATCCCAGCCATCCGTATTTGCGCCAAATATGAGTTCATCTACGCCATTGCCATCTATATCTTTTATCAGATAACCAAGCGTTTCATAGTCTCCACGCAAATAAAATACGCTGCTGAATTTTTCCTTTTCCGGGTAGTTTCCGTCATAATTTTCTAGCACGTCTCTTGCCTCTGCAATAAGTTCATCGTAGCCAGAATAATCTGTTCCTTCTAACGGTGTCTCAATCGGTTCATCCTGCCCCTTCGGATTCGTCAAAAAACACGCTGCAACAACAACACAGGCAACAACGGCCACTACAATAATCCAAAATGCAGGCTTCTTATAATTTAGCACGGTTTTAATTCTCTCCTTCACTCGAAAGCAAGGGGGCAATACGCCGCATCCGCAGATAGCTGATGATGGCATACAGCAACAATAGGACAGCCCCTACTTGTGTCTTTCCATATCCGACGCAAGCATATCCAACATATTAGGCAAGTCCTTCTCCTCAAAGCACATATGGCATTTCTCTAAAAGGATTATACCATACCCTGAAATAAAAGTAGTTTCATATGACCTCGTTGACACAATTCAAACATTTTAATATAATGTCTATAAATAAGATAAACATTTGGATAAAAGTTTAGAAATAGTATGTATTTAGACTTACTCTAAAACTGCACTAGAAAGGAAGAAAGTATATAAATGAAAATTGTAGTAGTTAATGGTAGTCCCAAAGGAAAATCCAGTAATACGAATGTAATGGTTAGTGCCTTCTTGAAGGGAGCACAAGTAGCAGGGGCAGAAGCCATAAATATATTTTTAACTGAAAAAGAAATAAAGCACTGTAAAGGTTGCCATACTTGTTGGACAAGAGGACCTGGTCAATGTGTAACTAATGATGATATGTTAGGAGTTCTTTCACTTATGGCAGGAGCAAATATTATTGTTTTTGCTACACCTGTATATTTCGGAAATATTTCAGGTATGTTAAAAGTTTTTATGGACAGAATGACAATGATAGGGAATCCGCATTCTCAAAACGCTACAGAAGAAAACAGCCAAGAATTAAAGTCAAAAGAATTTCAAGCTCCAAAATTAATGATGATTTCAAGCTGTGGGTTTCCTGATATAGACGAATTTCAAGTAATTTCACTTTGGATTAAGAGAGTAGCCCAAAAGATGCATATGGAATTAATCGGGGAGATTTACGCTACAAGAGGAAAGTTTCTAACTTCTCCACCAGAGGAATTACAACCTGTAATATCTAATTATCTGCTACTTTTGGAAAGAGCGGGGAAAGAGATTGCTACCGACATGAAACTATCAGAGATGACTGAAAAAAAATTAACAGGAAACTTTTCTGACATCCTACAGTGACATCTACCAAGTAACTAGCCCCTTAATATGAGATAGACACTTTAAAAGTCCATTAAAATTGCTGGTTTTATTTTTGGGGTTACATTATTTGCTAATTAGTTAGAATTTCGTTTATCATAGCTCTCTCATTGATAATTGATAACTGATCACCTGGGGGAAATAATCCTTCAATAATAAATGGTACTTTCAATGATTTTACCTCATTGATTAGATTATACTGCCTGGAGAAGGTAATAGGAACCCGGTAGAATCCGTCTTTATATCCGTTAAGTTGAACCTCAGCAATTCTGTCAGGATATTCAGTTATGATTTGCCTAAGGTAGTTCTCATTCCTGGTTGCTCTATTTACATCTAGCACACACTGATATTCAGATGATTTTAAAATACCTTGAAGCCTGCCCCAACTCCCTATCTTCTCAGAATTCTCTAAGTAAATATTTAAGCCACTATTACCTATCAATGAAAAGTCTGATATACAGTCTACTCTAAAAACAAAGGCATCAATATCCAATTGCTCGTTAAGATACTTTAGACAGTCAATAACAACCTTGGTTTGGTTGTTATTCCCGTAATTTACTCGACACCAGGGAACATTGACAGTTATGTGTTTGAAAGGAGTTAACTGCTGGAAAAGATGACTTGAGGACTTGAAAGATCTTAACATTTTAATGGTGCTTAATCCTATTTCTATTCTTGAAAATTCTAGCTCCTGACTAACAGCTATTTTAGTGGCAGGTTCAATATCCCAAAGGCAATAAGAAGCTGTGGAAATACCTATTCTAGTTTCCACACGTTCTCCCTCCATTCAGGAAATCTCAGAATATGTTAGACAAATATGGTGGGCCATGAGGGAATCGAACCCCCAACCTGACGATTAAGAGTCGCCTGCTCTACCAATTGAGCTAATGACCCTTGAATAAAGTATGGAGGGGAGAAGTCGGAATCGAACCGGACTCCCACCTGGGTCACAGGCAGGCCAGCGGGTTTGCAGTCCGTGGGGGGACCTTCCCCTTACTCCCCAGATCATTTTACCATAACAATAAGTAATATCACAAATAGCTTAAAGTTATAATTTGTCAACAAACTATTCCGTACTGTATTAGTGTTACCCAGGCAAATTTTGCTGCCCATAAAACAAAACCGATAGAGAAACCAACTTTGAGGAGTCAGTGGAAGAGCTCGTTCCCATATATGTATCATGACTGCACAGGGACAAGGTACCTGTCCCCCTGTCCCGTTTGCCCCTTGTCTAGGGCTATAAGACGATCACCTAAATAATTTGCATCTTCCTCATCATGGGTAACTAAAATAAAAGGAATCTGCCACTGGCTGTGTAGTTTTTTTACCTCTTGCCTGAGCAATTCCCTGGTACCCTTATCCAGGGCACTGAAGGGCTCATCTAATAAAAGCAACTTAGGCTGAACTGCCAGAGCCCTGGCCAAGGCCACTCTTTGTTTTTCACCACCGGATAGCTGGCGGGGATAACGGTCGATTAAGTGTCCTACGCCGAAGGAATTTAACAGTTCCACAGGATCAATACTTGCCTTAAAAATCTTCTTGGCTTTTAAACCATACATTACGTTCTGCCTTACGGTCATATGGGGAAACAGGGCATAGTCTTGAAACAGGTAGCCTACATTGCGACTTTGAGGTGACAAATTAATATATTCTTCGGATGAGTATAATACCTGATCCTTTAGCTTGATAAGACCGGAGGAAGGTTTAGCTAACCCGGCCAGGCATTGCAAAACTGTTGTTTTTCCGGCGCCCGAGTGTCCCCATAGCACTAATATTTCATTTTTTACTTGCAATTTAATATTTAAAGTGAAATTACATAGTTTCTTTTGAATTAGAGCATCTAACATAGTTATCACCTGCTAATAATTTTGTCGTTTGGCCCAACGGTTGACCCAAAAAATAACCAGGAAACTGAAGGCAGTAACAATTGCCACTAAGGTTTGGGCAGTGGCATTATCCCCTGCATCCACCGCAAAGAAGATAGCTACAGGTATAGTGGACGTCTGCCCTGGAATGTTACCCGCCACCATTAAAGTGGCCCCAAATTCACCTAAAGCTCTGGCAAAGGATAAAACCACTCCGGCTAATATCCCGGGCCAGGCCAGGGGGAGGGTGACGGTAAAGAAGATCCTTACCTCACTTGCCCCTAAAGTCCTGGCTGCTTTTTCATAGTTCACATCAACACTTTTAAAGGCTGCCTTGGCACTCTGGTACATCAGGGGAAAGGCCACTACGGTTGAAGCTAAAGCCGCTGCCCACCAGGTAAAAATGATGCTTATGCCAAGGTTTGCCAAAGTCTGACCCAATAGGCCATTTTTACCAATGAGCATCAGCAAGCCATAGCCAATTACCGAGGGAGGCAATACCATTGGCAGGGTAATGGCAGATTCCAGAAAATCTTTGCCCGGGAACTCTCTGCGGGCCATTAGCCTTGCCAATGGTAATCCCAAAATGATTACGGCAATGACAGCAATAACTGCTGTACGCAGCGATAATAATACAGGTGACCAGTCTGCCAGTAAGAACATAGCTTATACCCCATTAATTTTTAATTGCTTTAAAACCATATTTCTCGAAAACCTTAGCTGCCTCTTCCCCTAAAAGAAATGCGACAAAATCTTCTACTGCCCGCTGTTGCTTCGTATCTTTTAATATTGCCATGGGATAAACAATAGGTTTATGGGAATCAGCCGGTGCGGCAGTTACCACTTTAATATCCTTACCCATCACGGCATCGGAGCTATATACCATCCCCGCAGCGACATTACCGGTCTCCACATAGGTAAGAACCTGACGTACATCCTTGGCCAGAACAAGTTTTGGCTGTAGCTTATCCCATAAATTCATGGAGGTTAAAGCATCTTTTGCATATTGACCAGCAGGGACAGACTCAGGAGTGCCGATACTGATCTTATCCACCTCTGGCTTGGACAGTTCTTCAAAACCTGCAATTTGACTATCCTTTTTAGTTATTAATACCAAATCATTCCCTAGTAAATCTTTACGTGATTCTTTAACTATCAGGCCCTTTTCATCCAGTGCATCCATTTGTTTCGTACCAGCTGAGATAAAGAGATCCGCCGGTGCACCTTCCTCAATCTGCTTTTGCAGTGTGCCGGAAGCCCCGAAATTATATGTAATATTGACATTCTGATGTTCATTGGCATAAAGCCCCTTTAATTCTTCGGCTGCATCCTTAAGACTGGCGGCTGCTGAGATTGTCAGATTAATAGGCTCTGCTTTAGGTTGTGTAGGAGCATCTTGTCCTTTGGCATCCCCGCAGCCTGTCCAGACTGTAAACATCAACACAGACATTATTAACAAGGTGATAATTTTTTTCATTTTAATACCTCCTCTTTTCAAACAATTTTTTGCAACTAAGTAATATCTCACAGACTTTTATATCTCCCCCTCACTTATTTGATGTAATTCTAATGAGACCTAGATTCTGACAGTTCATTTCTGCTCAAAAATGCCCTAGCATATAATGAATTATGTCTAGGGCATCATTGCAACTAGTTATTTAATTTTGTATACAAAAATCAACACCACGTAACAAAACATTATTAATACAATATAAAAATGTACATAACGTGATGAAACGTATTATGTTAGTAATAGTAAGTTATGTTCTACTACTTGTCAATAGAGCCAAAGATAAAAAATCCTGGAAGTACTTTCTTTAACACAAAGGAGGTTTTAGCAAAACTTAAAATAGCTAATAAAAATTCGAAGATATATTTTTTCACAATTACACTCTCCTCAAGCAAAAAGAAAAACCACCTGGGAAATATCACAGATAAACTGAGTTATTACCCAAGAGGTCGACTTATTAACAGTTACAATCCTTTGTGGTATACTCCACATGCTCCGCCAGTCATGTAAATGCTATAATATACACTAGCAATATAAATTTGATTTAAAGTTATTTCTCTTCTTAAATATATTTAAGCATTTCAAAAGCATTTAAGTCACCTATTAATTTATTTTGTTCATCAACAACAGGTAACTCATTTAATCTTTGCAATACCATTATTTTTAAAGCATCTTCTAATGGTGTATTTGTTTTTACGAATACTGGAGATTTCATAATATCACCTGCTGTACCAAAGGGGGAGTACTTAAAAAGCTTTTGAGAGGTTTTAACTTTTTCATGTGGATTGTAACCAAGACTTATAACGAGCCCTTCTAAAACATCCTGTAGAGTTATAATTCCCTCTAAAACCCCATCATCAGACGTAACGTATACAGCTCTTGTAAAGGGGGAGCCGTTCAACATTGTTTCTAATATTTCTTGTTTAGATGCCTTAATATTGACACATTTAGGAAGGGTTGTGATTAAGCAGTGAACCGCCCCAACCGTAATCATTCCTGACATACCTTCCCATCTAAGAAAGGCTCCACTAAACAGACAATCCCCACTACCTTCTCTACATCAAGCACAAAACCAATTCCCGTTCCAGGCTTATTGAGATTACCAGCTTCAACAATGGCTTGTAAAACAGTATCAACCTTATCCCTATGGATTAGGGTTAGAATAATTTCCTTTTCCGGCTCAATTGGTATACCTAGAATTTTCTTTTGTTCATGGATACCGACCCCACGACCATTAATAATGGTACCACCCCTTGCCCCAGCTTTTTTGGCAGCATCAATAATTTTTTCGGATCTGCCCTTTTTTATAATTGTAATAATCAATTTGTGGTCATGACTCATATTCATTATCTAAATCCCTCCCACCATAAATTATTCCCAAAACTAAAACCGAAAGTATTGGGGCAAGTGCTACTAATGAAATCATACCGAAACCTTCTATCATAGGGTTCCTACCTTCTGTTCCTGCCGCTACTCCTACTGCCATTGCCATAATAAAGGTTACCGTCATAGGACCTGTAGCAACCCCCCCTGAATCAAAGGCCACTGCGACAAAAGTCTGGGAGGAGTATCTAATAAGGGCTAATGCTAAGAGATAACCTGGAAATAGAATATATAACAAAGGAATTCCGTACACAACCCTTGCCATGGCCACTCCTACAGATATTGCTACTCCAATGGAAATTGTTAGCAGCATTACCCTCTGTGGAACATAGCCACCAGATACTTTTTCTACTTCGTAATTAAGAATGCGAACTGCTGGCTCGGCAATAGTGGCTACAAAACCAAGAATTATTCCCACAGGTATCGCAAGCCAGTTATTGTCAAGCTTGCCCAATTGCTCACCCATTGACCCGCCTGCTGGGAAAAAACCTATGTGTACTCCCTGAAGAAATAGGGACAGGCCGATAAAAGCCAAGCCCATTCCGCTGGTAATCTGGATAACTTTTTCTTTGGGTAGTTGCAAGAAGAAAAACTGGAAGACTAAAAATATTATAAATAGAGGAAGAAGTGCTGCAGCCACCTCTACCAAAACGTGATCAAAGCCTTTAAATATAATAAGCCCACTCATGCATAAATCACCCCCAATATCATTACAGCCATAACAGGTCCGATAGAAGCTAGTGCCACATATCCAAAACTATCACTCATGGTGCTTTTTCCACCTAATACAGAGGTCAAGCCAACACCAAGGGCTAGAATAAAGGGTACGGTCATTGGGCCTGTAGTAACACCCCCAGAATCAAAGGAAATGGGCACAAAATGTGGCGGCACATACAAGGAAAGTGCAAAAACCAGGAGATAACCGCCCACGAGAATATAGCTAATAGGTATACCCAGTAGCAGCCTCGCCACAGCTATTGCCATAAATATGGCAACACCAATAGCAACAAAGGTAATTAGTATATTCTTTGATACCTCACCTGCTGAAACAATATCAATCTGGGCTGCTAAAACCCTTACATCAGGCTCAGCAACAGTCACGGCAATACCAAGGAAAAAGGTAAAGAGTATTATTAATACAAATGAACCACGCTGGGGCAGTTCCGAACCGATTATTTCCCCTAGGGGCAACAAGCCAACCTTTACTCCCAGAAGAAATAACCCGAGACCAATACTAACCATCAAAACTCCGATCAAAAATTGAGCTATCATTAACCCTGGTTCTTCAAAAAGAATTAGTTGAAATATTACTACCAGGACGGCAATAGGTAGTATTGCCTGGAGGATTTCCTTTGCAATATCTTTTATTTCTTCCATTTTACCCTCCCCTATCTTAAAAATATTTGAATAAATATAGGTTACCCTATAATTCTATCATAAGCCCGTCAGTCCCTACAACTTAATAATTCCTAAGAGTTGCCTCCTATACACAGAAATTTAAAATACACCCAAACACACAACTTGTATTTAATATTGGTTTGTCTGTTTGGGTAGATATGTGTTAGAATTATAACCTAATAGTGACTTATTAGGAATTAAAAGGAGTATTGCATGTTTCAAGGAGTAATTTTGCCTTATGAAACCATAGAAAATATAGGAATCTCAATTGCCATTCTGCTTATTTTCCTGATATTTAGAAAGCTCTTCACCAAGTATGTTTTCCAGCTTTTCTTAAAGATCAGTAAAAGAACACCAACCGAATTCTTTACTCATCTATGTCTTTCATTTGAAAATCCTGTAAGATGGTTATTTTTAATTTTAGGTATATATGTCTCAATAGGTTATTTTCCTTATATTGAGCAATCAAATCATATATTTCAAAAATTAATCAGATCTTCTATAATCATAATTATTGCTTGGGGCTTATACAACCTCTCTTCCGTTTCCTCACTTCTATTTACCAAGATTAATGAACGGACAAACTTAGAGGTTGACAAAATATTAATTCCTTTTATTTCAAAAGCTATCCGCTTTGTAATAGTTGCGATCAGCTTTAGCATTATAGCTCAAGAATTTGATTATGATGTGAACGGATTTGTAGCAGGACTTGGTTTGGGGGGGCTTGCCTTTGCTTTGGCAGCAAAGGACTCAATTGGCAATTTATTTGGCGGGATAGTTATTATTACTGAAAAACCATTCTCCATTGGTGATTGGATTTCAACCCCCAGTGTTGAAGGAACTGTTGAGGATATTACATTTCGCAGTACTAGAATAAGAACCTTTTCCCAGGCATTGGTAACAGTGCCAAATGCAACCTTAGCTAACGAAAATATAACCAACTGGAGTAGAATGGGGAAAAGACGCATTACTTTCAATTTAGGAGTTAACTATGATACACCTAAAACTAAGCTAGAAAATACTATCAATAAGATAAAGGATTTCTTAAAAAATCACCCCCACATTCATCAGGATACAATCTTTGTAACCTTTGATCATTTTAATGAGAATAGCTTAGATATTTTCCTGTATTTCTTTACCAATACGACCGTTTGGGAAGACTATCTCAAAATAAAAGAGGATATTAACTTTAGTATTATGCAAATTTTAGAAAACGAAGGAGTATCCATTGCTTTTCCAAGTAGGACTTTGTATCTTAAACACGAGTAGGGACAAGGGGACAGGTACCTTGTCCCTACTTCCTATCTACTATATCCACAACACTTTCTGTTATTCCGGTTATTCTAATATTTGCTATCAGTTTTCAGTAGCGGGACAAAGCACCTGTCCCCTTGTCCCTTCCGCACATTGGACTTTATCATCTGGTGCATCCTCGTGGGCTTCTGGAATAATGTTAGTTTCCTCTGAGTAGTTAACAAAAACTGCCTTATAACCAAAGACCTTTTTAAAGAAGTCACTTTTCTTTTTTAATTGTTCTTTAAGGCTTTGTACATCAACACCCTCTATCTCAAATATACACTCTGAATTATTTATGACTACCCGCATAACACTGGCATTTCCCCTGTGAAAATAATCTAAAGCATCAGCAATTCTCAATATAGCAATAAGGTAGGATAATATCATTTTCCTTGGGCGTTGCAAACCACTTTCTTCAATTTTTACAGATTTACGATGATTTTGTACCAGCAAGGATAGAATAAACCGTTCCTGTTCAGGGTATTTTTCAAAAGTTACATCGTAATTGATCAGATAGGCAGAATGTTTGTGATGCTTCTTAATAGAAATATACTGACCGATGTCATGAAGCAATGCTCCGTGACGAAGTAATGTCAGTTCCGCTTCTCCCATTCCATGTATCTCCTTGAGCAGGTCAAAAATTGAAATAGCTAATCTTTCAACATTTCTCGCATGAAACTGATCATATTGGTATTTCTCACCTAGGGATAAAACCATTTCTAAATGGAGTGCATTATCCACTTGCCAACCGCCTCCCCTCTTCCTCCTGCTCCTCGCTAATAATATCTGTTACAACGGATACTATCTTACCATCATCGAAGTATCTCTCAATATCTCTTCTAATTTTTTTCTGGATTGTTTCTGGGGCTTCATGACCGTCAAGAATAATAAAGCTAAACTCTTCAGCCATTTTGTCAAATTGGTGAGCTAATAAGCTCTGATATATTTGAAAACTCTCAAAAATATCTCCTGATAGGCAGATATCCATACCAGCTTCCCAATAATCCAATGTTCCATATTTTTCAAAGGATCGGTACAACAATACTTGAGGATCTACTTGCATATAAAAAATCATATCTGGTACTGGTGCAAAACCAAATAGTTTTCTAAGCCAATCCTTTGATGCACCACGCACCATATCTCTGGCCATTAGTGTAAATATATAGCGATCAGCCAGAACTACAAAGCCTGCAGCAAGGGCAGGTAGAATTTTGTTCTCTAGTTGATCGGCGAAATCGGTTGCGTACAATAGGCTCAAGGTTGTCTTGCCAAGGGTATTTCCCTTTTTGGCCTCGTCTATTGCACTACCCACTAAATTTGATCTCCTGAGTCCAGTGTCTAATACTGCATGTCCCTGCCCCTCCAGCCAACTGCGCAAGGAACTTATTTGGCTTGACCTGCCCGAACAATCAGCACCTTCTATTACAATAAGAGTGCCTGGGTATTGATTAATCTTTAAATAAGGTAACCCTTGACCATAGAAAAATAATTTGCGATTCATATTTTATTCTCCCTGCATATTACAACTAAGGTATTTGCCATAGGTTGGTGGGTGAAAATCTCTTAAAATTTGCCTGCTTACAATTTCTCTCATTTCCTTTTGCTGTTGCTCTATGCTTCGGGTAGCATCCATCACCACCAGTTTCTCAGATTCTACCATGCTGTCATACTGACTTTTAATTATCCCCTGGAATAGTTTAAAACTCTCTACCGGGTCATGACTTAAACCTAAATCCATACCTGCTTCGTGATACTTTAATTCACTCCTACCCGAAAGTATTCTGTCAATTGATACTTTTAACGGTGCCTGGAAGTAAAAGGCCACATCGGGTCTAAGAGCGAAACTATAGACATTCCGCACCCATTTAGGATCACAACCTCTTGCTATATCGCGGGCGAAGGCAGTATATATATACCTGTCTGCTAGAACTAGGTAGCCTGCTCGTAAGTGAGGTAATATAAACTTTTCATACCTGTCTGCAAAATCACTGGCATGGATTAGACTGAAGGTTGTTGGGGTTAACAAATTCTGCTTCTTGGCCTTCTTGGTAGATTTTTTAACTAGTTCTGATGAGTTCCATTCAGTGAAAAAAACAGGGTAATTCTGTTGTTCAAGCCAACGCTTGAGTAAATATAATTGTGTGCTTTTTCCCGAACCATCACAACCCTCTACAATGATCAGTCTGCCATTAAACCCGGCCATTGCTTGATTACAAGCCTTTAACATCTTTTCCTCCTATTAGTCTACAGTAAGAATGCCTATGCTTTGACAAATTGTATCATTTTATTCGTTAGCTATTGTTAAGAGAGAGTAAAAATTTGAAAAATTTTCAAAAATATTTTATTACATAATGATTGTCTTTAGTATTCAGAAAATCCAACGGCATAGCTTATTTATTTTATGTCTTTAATTAATATGTTGAATATATTAATTATCGTTAATGATATAATTAATATATTTAATTTCAATATTGATTATTATTCATAAACCTGTTATATTAATAATCGAGGTGATCATGATTAACAATAAAATATTAAATCGTTGTCCTATCTGTGAACATGAAATGATCGTCACTAATTTGGCTTGCAACAATTGCCGCACCAAAATTGAAGGTGAGTTTTTACCATCTAAGTTTTGCCGCTTACCACAAGAACAGCTAGAATTCATTGAGGTCTTTCTAAAGTGCAGGGGCAGTATTAAAGATGTTGAGAAGGAATTAGGTATTTCTTACCCTACTGTCCGAAACCGTCTGGATAGTGTTTTACAAAGCCTTGGTTTTGGAACTGATAGAACCGAAAACATCCCAGAGTCACCTGTCCGCCAAAACATTCTAGACGCCCTGGAAAAAGGTGAAATAAGCCCCGAAGAAGCTGCCCGACAATTAAGGAAAGCAAAAAAGTAATAATAAATATTTATTAGGATGGTGTATACCTATGGATAATGAGAAAATTAAAATCCTGGAAATGATCCAAAATGGTACCATTACTGCCGCCGAAGGCTTAGAATTATTGAAGGCAATGGAAGATCATGATAATAAGTCTGTTGATGCTTCAAATATAAATGGACGTTTTATAAGAATTCGTGTTTCCAGCGGCGAACATACTAAAGTAAACGTTAATGTTCCCTTAACCTTACTAAAAGTAGCCACAAAATTAGCGGATGTCGGATTAAAGCTAATACCAGTGGAAGCTCGCCAAGAAATTGAGCAAAAAGGAATTAATCTGGGGGAGATTAATTTTGAAGAAATTGTGCAATTAATTGATGCCGGCTTGGTGGATGGCAAACTGGTGGATGTAGATACAGATGACCCTAAAGAAGGACGCACAAAGGTAGAAATATATGTGGAATAAGCACAAAAGTCACTTTATCATACTAAAAATTCATCATGGAACCTGGAGTTTTAGCTTCCCTATCCCTTTGTTTATATTTGATGATTTACTTAGGTCTTTATTAGATTTAGTGGTTGTTGGAGAATGCTTTACTACCCGCCTGAAGCTACCAAGAATAGCAATTAATACACTTTTACAATTTCTAGCCGAATTACGTCAACTGGGCAGGTGGCAAATGGCAGATATAACGATATGCAAAGATCAAGTTAGTGTTTCATTTTATTAATGGGTGAAATTATGAAAAACCTATTTATCATAACCTTGACCAATTCCTTAGGATTTTATATTGCAAGTACACTTTTCCCTGCAATATCACTATCCTCAATTATAGCAGCCCTTTGGGCGGGTTTTCTCCTAGCTATAATATCATTATTTTTAAAGCCATTACTACTTCTTATTTCACTACCTATTAACTGTATTACTTTTGGCTTCTTTACGTTAGTAATTAATACCTGGCTTATACAGTTATCAGCTTACCTTACAGAAGGCCTAAGTATTCCTACCTTTAAATTCGCACTAATACCAGCTATTATTATATATTTACTAAACCGGGTCCGGCTTACAATAATTCAAAACAAGACGTAGCCGGGACAAGGGGACAGGTCCCTTGTCCCGGAAATCCAATCCACTATATCCACAGCACTTTCCGGTATGCCGGTTATTCTGGATATTTGACTTATAGTTGCCCCTTCAATCCTTTCTACTAATTCGATAATCTGATTACTTTATTCTACTTCAATTAATTCCCAATTCACTAATATTCCACTAACTTTTGTCTTGATTCGCCCGCCATCACGATTATCTCAAAGCAAGCAATTAGCTCTCTGTTGCGGGACAAGGTACCTGTCCCCTTGTCCCTACCTTGTCCCTCTAACTGGTACCCATATCTCACTTCTAAATGTTTTAGATGTTATATCATGGTTCTCATTCCATAATATTTCAGGGCCCTCAACACATTCATACCCGGATGATGGAAACCATTCAGAATAGATACGACCCCAAACATCCTGAAGGGTATTAGGAAAGGGTCCAACTGCTTCAAATACTGCCCAGGTTGAAGGCTGAACATCAAGTTGTGTTAAATTAGCCGGACACTCCCCTGTTGTTGCCACCCCTATATAATAATCAAGCTCCCCTTTTTCCTCCATACGTCCTTCAGAGAAATTTGTGGACGCACTAATAAGTCCAATAGGTACCACATCAGAAAGATTTTTAAGAGTGCTTATCATCTCTTCATTTAAACTTTCCCACATGGCAGCAATCTCCGGATTTACTCCATTAAAAATAATTTTTACCCTTTTCTTAATGCCAACTATATGAAATGCCCCTTTTTCTTCAATCCGATAATTCAATTCATTTCCTCCCTTTATTGATAATTGAAAGGTCAGCCGCGGATATGCTTTTAGTGGGTATCCATTGTTCCTGGCTGCCGTCGGCGTTACTCCATGCAGGCTTTGAAAAGCCCTTGTAAAGGAGTCTGGGGAATTGTAACCATATTTAACTGCAACGTCAATTACTTTTATGCTGTTGTTTTTCAGTTCAAAGGCTGCCTGTGTTAGTCTCCTCCGACGTATATACTCTGAAAGAGTAACACCCGCCAGGAAAGAAAACATCCTTTTAAAATGATATTCGGAGCAGCAGGCCAGTTTGGCTACCTCTTTTAAGTTGATTTCATTAGTAAGGTTTTCTTCAATATAGGTAAGTGCGCTATTCATCTCTCTGAGCAAATCCATCCGCATAACCTCCTCTCATCAATAGATTAACAGAAAGTGAATCTACCTACCCGACATCTCGTGCACAGATATGTAGGGTAGGTAATACTTTGTAACTCTGATAAAAGACCGCTCGGCCTTGGATCCATAAAGTCCTCAAATGGTATATCCAAAAGAGGATATTGCTTAGCCTTTGTATCATCAAAATGCCACCACTCATTACCAATCCTTTTAAACCCGTGTTTTATCATAACCCTGCCGAGAAGTTCACGGTTATTAATAAGTTCCCTTGTTGTATTGTAGTAATCAATTCTGGATTTTTTGCTAAACTCATCAAACATAGACGGCATCGGCAATTCATCACCCTTTTCATCCACCAAAGTTATATCCACAGCAGCCCCCCTGTTATGATTGGAACCTTTTTCAGGATCCGCCAAAAAGGACTTATTTTCTGCAGCATCATAAAGTATCCTTTGGGCGGAATAGGGTCTATAGGCATCGTATATTTTTATTCTGTAGCCAAGCTGTTTAAATTCCTTGTGAGCAGATATCAGCTTTTGTGCTGTATTTCTATGGATTAAGCAGATGTCTTGACTATAAATTTTCTTGCCTGTGAAATTATCCGTGGTTGCATATTTTAAGTCAATGATAAATGAATCATCCAACTCCTTGATTTTCACCAGGGCAGGTTCCTTCTGTTGACCAATTACGGGAAAAGGTTTGAGCGAGGGTGTATTATTAAATATCCCAAAGGTATCGGGCGAATAGCCAACTATGAAAAATACAAGGGCAACAAGAAACGTGAATTTAGCCTTCATTGTGTTCTCCTTAGGAAAGTAGTTGCCCTTTATTGTGCCAGTAAAAGCTCAATAGCATGTAAACCTTGTTTTAGTACACCTAAACCAAAATATACTGCAATAATTAAATGCGGTGTTAATAGCAGTCCGGCTGCCCATCTTAACTTGTGACTAACAAAATAAATAGCAACAATATGAAGCAATGGTAAAGTAAAACCAAGTAGTTTAAATATAAAAAATGGCAAACCCGTTAAGTACCAGGCAAAACCGATACTTAATAAGGAACCAACAACTAAAAAACTGAGGCGAAAACTGATAATTCCACAAATTGAAATCAATAGCGATCCAAGAATTGTAGGCCAACTAATAAATATTTGGGCTAAAAGTTGAGTCATATTTCGGGTCCTCTCCTATTCTCTAACAGAAGCAATCCCCGTCAGGAGATCCCTCCGGCCATAATATCATTGTATTAATTGAAAAACATTGGTGTTAAATAAAAATCATTCGACATTTTTTTCTAAAGGAAATCATTTAAATATATATAATTGACTGAAAAAGAGGTGTTGTTATGATTGATAATCGGGATATTAGTTTGATACGCCATGAGAATAAATTTCTTCTAAACCTACAGATCTTTAGAGGCCTAGCAGCCGTTATGGTGCTAGTTTGCCATGCCAACCTAATAGTTGACAAGGATTTGTTTAATGGCCTTCTAGTAGTGGGGCGATGCGGGGTAGACTTCTTTTTTGTGCTAAGTGGATTTATAATATACTACGCAAATTATTCTATTATCGGAAATCCAGCACAATTTAATAAATACATTAGAAGAAGGTTTAATCGGATCTACCCAATTTACTGGGTATACACCCTAATGACAATTGCCGTACATTTTGTTTTACTGCACTTCACCGGGAAGGGCTTGATCTATTGGATAAGTATAAATTTAGATAATATCTTAAGAACTTTCTCATTATATCCTGTTAACACTGCTATCTTGGAAGCACCTATCATCCCGGTGGCCTGGACCCTTACTTATGAGATTCTTTTTTATTTTATGTTCAGTTTACTAATACTTCTAAAACCCAAACTAGCAATACCCATATTAAGTATTTGGGCCGCTGCCGTTACATTAAATTTATTTTTACCTTTAAATTCAGATATATTGCTTATAGATGTCATCCTAGGAATTAAAAACATGGAGTTTTTTATGGGTTGCCTTGCAGCTCACCTTTTTATAAGACAGTATTTCAAGCTGCCTAGATATTTACTTAGATTAAGCATAACCTTAGGAGTTATATTATTTGTTATATCTTGTTGGTACAATGTCGCAACCGGGTATATTCTTGACTATATGCATAAAACTCATATAATCACATTTGGTGTTCCATTTTTTATCATTATTTTATTTACCACTATGCTTGAAGAACAATTTCCCTCGCCCACAGGTAAAATTAAAGGATTATTATTATATCTTGGCAATGCATCTTACTCAATTTATTTAACTCATTTTGTAATATTAGCACTAATGAACATTACGTTACTTAAATTGTATGGTTTAGATTCACTTGCAATTTTCATAATTTCATCCCTATCATCACTAATTATCGGGTGCTTATCCTATAGTTTTATTGAAAAGCCCTTACTTGCTTGGCTTAATAAGAATACCATTAAAGTAAAACCAATCTCTATTTCCAATTAGAACTCGCGATAAAAACCTGGAAAGGATGAGTGGGACAAGGGGACAGGAACCTTGTCCCACTAAATCCTGTTCAAACATTTTGTGTTATGCCCGGCTAGATTTGTCATGATTTTTCCTTTTAACGTTTTTGTTAATATTAATAACTAGCCAACGAAAAATTAAAGTGATGTAGACGGTATCTTAATACCTCACCTTTAAACTTTAGTAAGGGCTTTAAAAGGAAGTAGGAAGGTGTGGTTTCGTGAAGAGGATTGCTGTCATAGGTGCCGGATATGTGGGGTTAGTTGCAGCCTGTTGTTTGGCCAAATCTAAATTCGAGGTTATTTGTATTGAACGTGATCAGGATAAAATTAACCAACTAGTCAAGGGTATTATTCCCTTTTATGAAGAAGGTTTACAGGAACTCTTGGTAGCGGGTTTAGAAAGTGAAAGATTAAAATTTTCCCAAAACTTTGCGGATTGTAAGGGACTAGAAGTGCTCATGGTGGCGGTGGGAACGCCGTCTCAGGTGGATGGTAGAGTTGATCTTTCGCAGATTTATCAAGTAATGAGGGACATCAAGCATTATGACTTAAGGCCAAAGGTTTTAGTAATGAAAAGCACGGTACCTCCTGGCCTAGGAGAACAACTTAAAAAAAGATTTTTAGCTAATTCTGAGTGCGAAACAGCCTATGTTTCTAATCCGGAATTTTTAAGAGAAGGTCAGGCTATTAAAGACTGGTATTTTCCTGATCGTATTGTTTTAGGGGGAGATTTCCCAAAGGCCCTGGAACTAGTAGAAAGTTTATTTATAAATATTTCTGCACCAGTGGTAAAAATGGATGTTACAAGCGCAGAAATGGTAAAATATGCCTCAAATGCTTTCTTAGCTACCAAGATTTCTTTTATCAATGAGATAGGTAATTTATGTGAACTTGTGGGTGCTGATATTACTCCTGTGGCCCAAGCAGTGGGAATGGATAGACGTATAGGGGATCAGTTTCTAAAAGCAGGTTTAGGTTACGGTGGTTCCTGTTTTCCCAAGGACACTAGGGGCTTAGATTTCCTATCAACCTTAAAGGGCCATACCTTTAATTTGCTTAAAGCGGTAATTGAAGTAAATACCCGGCAGCGTATTCTAGCTGTTCGAAAATTATGCAATTCTTTAGGCTCCTTACATGGCAAAAAAATAGGTGTTTTAGGACTCACCTTCAAGCCTGATACCGATGATATAAGGGAATCTCCTGCGTTAGAGATAATCAAATTTCTTTTAGATGAAGGGGCTCAGGTAACTGCCTATGACCCTATGGCGAATATTAGCAAACTTAATTCTATGGATTTTAATCTATGTCTTAATGCCATGTCTGCTGCTTCAGGTTGCCACGCTCTTGTTTTAGCCACTGAATGGCCGGAATTCATTAACCTTGATTGGGGTGCAGTTCAGAAAGAAATGAGGGAACCATTTTTAATTTTAGATGGGCGAAATTCTTTAAATGCACAAAACATGTCTGTGTTAGGTTTCCAATATGTAGGTATGGGTAAGCTATAAAAGAGTTCTGACATAAAAGGGGATTGAAACTTTAAAATAAGTTTCAATCCCCTTTTATGTACGCAGAAATCTTTGTGTAGACTTACGATCCCGGTAGTCTGCGATTAGACTATTAAAGACTGTATTTGTTCTTTTATTACCCCTCTAGTCCTTGGCAAAAATTGTGTTAACAATTATTTCGAAAAATTAAAGGAGTGCCAAACATAATTTTTATGTTGGAACTCCTCAATACCACTTAGTTTATTTTAGATTTTTCGCTTCAAATTCCCTCATTAAAGCAACTAACTTTTCAACACCTTCTATGGGCATGGCATTATAAATAGATGCACGCATACCTCCAACCGTTCTATGACCTTTTAAGTTCATAAATCCAGCAGCTGTGGCTTCTGTAACAAATTGGGCATCCAGATCTGCGTCGCCAGTTATAAACGGAACATTCATAAAGGAACGGTCTTCCTTGACAACCGTACCTTTGAATAACTGACTCTGATCCAGGAAATCATAAATAATTTTTGCTTTCTTCTCGTTGTATTCTTTTATTGCTGTAAGGCCACCAATTTTTTTCAGCCACTTGAAAACCTTCCCGCAAATATAAATACCATATGCTGGAGGAGTATTATATAAAGATTTTGCATCTGCATGAGTCTTATACCGCATCATTGTTGGTGTTCCTGGAAGTACATCTTCTGTGATTAAATCTTCTCTAATAATTACAATTACTACTCCTGCAGGTCCTACATTTTTCTGAACCCCTGCATAAAGAATACCATATTTAGTTACATCTACTGGTTCAGATAAGATGCATGAGGAAGCATCAGATACTAATATTTTCCCCTTTGTATTAGGGAGATTTTTAAATTTAGTTCCATAGATAGTATTATTCTCACATATATAAACATAGTCCGCATTCTCTGAAATCGGAAGGTCAGAGCAATCAGGTATATAGGAAAAGGTTTTATCCTCACTTGATGCAATTTTATTTACCTTTCCGTATTTCTGGGCTTCTTGATAAGCTTTTTTGGCCCATTGTCCAGTAACTATATAGTCTGCAACACCGTTTTTCATCAGGTTCATCGGAATCATTGAGAACTGAAGACTCGCACCACCCTGAAGAAACAACACTCTGTAGTTGTCGGGAATATTCATTAAATCCCTTAAATCCTGCTCTGCATTAGTAATGATCTCCTCAAAGGGCTTAGAACGATGGCTCATCTCCATAACAGACATTCCTGTGCCATTATAATTTAGCATTTCATTTGCAGCTTCCTTTAAAACTTCTTCAGGCAATACTGCGGGACCTGCTGAAAAATTATACACCCGTGACATCCTTCATCCTCCTAATTATAACCTTGTTTTTCCATTACTTCGTTTATCGTTCTACCTGGTTAATTGTGTACAGTAGTGCAATTTATAGTAATAATTCTAGATTATATTGGAATATGCATGCAAATTCAATGTTATTTCCAAAAAATCTTTGGACTATATTACAACCATTGCTAGGGTTTTAAAGGAATTATATTAATTAGAAACCTTTAAGTACATTAAGTGCATTTATTGCAGGTGGAAAACCTGCCTATGGAACAGTGTGAATGATTACTTCTTCAATTTCCTATCTTGTTGATCCAAAATTCTTGTTGATCCAAAATTTAGACCCGAATGATATGTACACAAAGTTGGGATTAACTTCCTCCTATGGCTGAAAGCATGAGAATGGTAGCAATTTCCCTATCACGCAGACTTAATCCCTGCCTATTATAAGTATCGTTCAAAAGCTCCACTATTACTTTTCTTTATGCTTAACGTGCCCATCATGATCACATCAAAGCAAGTATATCAGCTCTCCTTAGTGGGACAAGGTACCTGTCCCCTTGTCCCAAAAAAAATTCCCGGTTCTAACCGGGGGATAAACAGGCGCGTTTACAATAAACATACACAAAAATATTAGATTTTATAGCCACCCTATACCCATTGTCTACTATGGCTCCGCTGAAAACCTTCAGCTTGAGCTATTTTGTCTAGTTCAGCAGTGGCTAAATCTTCACAAAAAAGATCGACCTCTCCGGAAATACGCTCGTCGACAGTTTTTAAATAGCTTTTGCACCTGTCACACAGATATATACGATATTGCTTATAATTATCCAAAGTGATAAAAGAAGCTTGGGAAGCATTGTCGTCACAATGGGGACAGCCTAATCTTTTATAACGCCAATCGATCTCACACCGCCCGCAGTATAGTCTACGATGTCCATCCTTGCCGGCGAGCTTTGCTATTGATGGTTGTGAACCACAAACAGGGCAGTACCCATGGGTCCAATCACTTATTTGTATCTGGCCTAATACAATTTCTGCATAGGTTTTAACTACTGGTTTAAAGGTGTTATAAGCGATATATTCAAGCAAGTCTGCCGGTACATTTAAGTATTTGGACCATTTCAGCATGCTTCCCTCCACCAGAAACAGCGAAGTTATAAATTCTTGTCTTTGGGGCTTTGATAATTCCTCTATACTATTAATATAATTATTTGTCACAGGCTGCGGTCCGACCTGCCACTTTTGGCAGGCCTTGGCCACAGCACAAAGATGCATAAATAGCCTTTCTGATTCAATTCCGGGTGGAGCTACTGCAAGGGCTGCTTTTCCCTGGCTCCATTCCTTAATTTGCTCGGTATCAAAACTGACCCATAAATCTAGAGACTGAGTATCCTTTTCCAGATTCATTATTTCGAGATAAAAGCTTGCAAGCTTCTCCGTGCTATTATTTAATCCCATGAAAGCAGCTCCTTTGTGTACGATTAGGCATGTACCTTCTGATTGGGTTCCTCATGTTCTAAAATGTTGAAATTCTCCACTATAAAGCAGTAGACCAAACAACCAATAGCAACCAACCCGATACTAACGGCCCACTCCATAATCGAAGGGAAATACCAGCCTCCTAAGGATGCTGACATACCGGTAAATACTACGTTCATTCGGTTTAGAATAACTCCGGCACTGACCAGAATACCAAATGTCGCAAGTCCGGTTCTGGTTGCACTCATTCCACTGAAAGCAATAACTATAGGTACAACAACACCTAGAACCATCTCAATCAGGAAAAAGTTACCCTCTATATTACCTAAAAAGATCATACCCAGTACCCCTCGGCTAGCAAGATCATAAATTTTAAGGGCAAGATAAATAATCATTATCACGCCGGATATCCTTACTAATCCTTGAAGTACGTTAATGGGCACCTGATGCTTATAGGCTCTGCCTGCAAGGGCACCTTCCACACAAATCATGGCGGGTCCCACAAAGAAGGAAGACATCAGAAAGAAAAGAGGAATCATGGTTGACCACCATAGTGGGTAAAGTTTATCTACCATAATCAAGTATAATCCACCCAGGGAGGATTGGTGCAAAGTTGGAAAAATAATACCAACAATAAGCAAAACCGGCATGGCCCTTTTAAAGAAATCGTGGTACTTTGTTCCAACTTTTTCTGTCATAATTTCACCGAATTCCAATACCTGAACGGTAGTATAGCAGGATACACACCAGAAGACTTCAAACAATACTGAAGCATGACCCCAAGACACAAAGGGACGCCAGAAGTTAAACCATTGGCCGATATCAAGGAACAACCCTGCCATAACTAGAAGGTAGCCAAGCAAAGAGGTTAACATTGCACTGCGTGCTATGGCATGATATTTGTTTTTGTGGAGCACATGAACCACAATGGCAGTAAAATATCCACCTCCGGCCAAGGCAACGCCTGTCAGAACATCAAAGCCGATCCAGAGGCCCCAGGGCCACTGGTCATTAAGATTAGTACTGGTGCCAAGGCCGGTTGCTAAGCGGTATCCCGCAATTACCACGCAAAGGGCAGCCAGTAAAAAAAGAACCTTGCGGACAGGAGTAATTCTAAACTTCCAGTTATACTCCGAAATTTCTTTAATTAACCCTTTATTTGCCGACATCTCTTTCCCCCCAGTAAACCAAATGGTTCGTCAATTTTACCTTACTACAAATGAACATCTTTACCGCTATCTTTGGCGATTTGATCACGCCTCTTGGTATAGTGGTACATTACAGTTAGCAAGGTACCCCAGCCCACTGCAATAATTGGTGTCCATTTTAGGAAGTTGTGAGAGTACTCCGGCAACGGTATGGTACCCAAATTGGGTCGGAAGCCAAAGTTTTCAAAGGGCACGTCGGAAATGTACAACCAGGAAGTCCCACCGGCTTCATTTTCACCCAATACCTTTTTAATATATGCTGGTTCACTATTAATCCTGTTCCAGGCTTCCTTTAATAAGTCGTCACGTTCACCAAATATAAGAGCATCGGTAATACAGGTGTCCACACAGGCCGGTTTTAAACCGTAACTAAGACGATCATAATGGTCGTTAGGATCGAAGCAAAACTGACACTTAGCTACCAGGGGGAACACTTTATCCCATTCATATTTGGGAACATCAAATGGGCAAGCAAGCATGCAGTAGCGACATCCCACACAAAGATGAGGATGGTATATTACCGCGCCGGTTTTAGTATCCTTCTCCAAGGCTTTGGCAAAGCATGCTGAAACACAGGCCGGGTATTGGCAATGCATACATTGCATCTTAGATGAGCGAATTTTGTAATCGCCATCAATCTCTAAAACTTTAAATTTAACAACAGTATAGGTGTCCCCATCCATATCAGGCGGCCCCGTTAGGCCATCCTCAAAGGCTGGTATCTTAGCTGGCAAGTCATTCCATTGTTTACAGGCTACCTGACAAGCTTTACAACCGATACATTTTGTTATATCTACAAGCACACCCTTTGGCACTTCATTACACCCCCAATTAAAAAATAGCTACCTTCAACTCTATGCTTTCCTCACGTTACAAAGAAATGCTTTGTATTCTGGTATGTTACTGTTAGGATCTCCTACGGAAGGAGTCAAATCATTGGCTGATGCCCCGGTGGTTAGGCCCTTAAAACCCCAGGAATAGGGCATAGATATCACTTCGGTTTCCTGACCGTTTATTGTTAACGGGACACAGACACCGTTTACGGCTGCCTTACAGGTTATTTGACCCCGAACAGATTCAACAATAACATCATCACCATTCCGTACGCCAATCCTTTGAGCAAGGTTAGTCGAAATGTTGACAAACATATGAGCTGATATTTCAGCTAGAGAGGGGCAATTTCTGGTGGTTGCACCACTTTGGTAATGTTCAACCACATGAATAGTAATGGCTACATAGGGGTACTGCTGACTACCAAGCTCTGCTAATTTACTGAAAACACCGGTCTTAAATGTAAGTGCCATTGGATTATTTTGCTGTCTAGAGATCAGGTTTTTAAAAGGACTTTCATAGGGTTCATAGTGTTCCGGCAAAGGACCGTCGCTTAGGCCCTTGACAGCAAATAAACGTCCATGTCCATCCTCCGACATAATAAATGCATCCACAGCAGATTTTTCCGGCGGTACCGTTATTGGGGCAGCCCCCGGCTCCGGTGCAGGTTCGGATGCCTTAAAGTCAGGTACATCCACGGTTATCCATTTGCCTGCCACAGAGTCCCACCTAACATAGGGTTTATCTGGGTTCCAAGGGTTACCGGAAGGATCCGCTGAACAACGATTATAGGCAATACGTCGGTTAGCCGGCCAGGAAAAGGAATATTGAGGAAAGACTCCCAGGCCAGACGGATCTTTGTTAATCCTACGCTTGCAAGCCGGTACTTTGGCATCTTTGTCCTCTGCCCAGTAACCACTTAAAACCCAGTTGCCACAGGCAGTTGAACCATCACTAGCCAACATTGAAAAACCTGTTAGGACTTTATTGGTAGCAACTTCATAGCCGTTTAGCTCAGTTGCCACCTTCGCAATATCAGGCTCCTCCTCACCGGGTATGTCATAATCCCATACCAGATTCATAATTGGCTCAGGAAATTTCCCGCCATCTTGATATTCTTTTCTTATGGTTTTAAACAGGTTGTAAGCTATCCAAAGATCAGACTTAGCTTCATTCGGAGGATTAACCGCTTTATACCTCCACTGTATCCACCTTCCGGCGTTTGTTACTGAGCCTTCCTTCTCAAAGGACATGGCCGCAGGCAATAAAAACGCTTCTGTCTTTATTTGACTGGGGTCCGCTCCAGGTCTGTGCCAGAAGGCTGCGGTTTCAATTTCAAAAATGTCGTAGACCACCAGCCAATCAAGATTCTCCATGGCTTTGTTGGCCTGAACGGTGGATGGTCCGCCAACCGCGGGGTTTTGTCCCGTTACAAAGCAACCTTTAATTGTACCTTCGGACATATAGTTGAACAAACTCATATATGAACGATTCTTACCATCATGTTTTGGCAGCCAGTCATAGCAAAAATCATTTTCTTCAGTGGCATGTTCACCATACCAGGCCTTCAACTGACTAACTAAGAACTTTGGTTTATTAGACCAGTAGCTTGTTTTAGGTGTCTCAACCTCTATATACTCTGCTAGCGTTTTATGTTTACTGGCATAAACCATACCAAGATATCCCGGCAAATTACCATGCAGCATAGCCATATCAGTGGAGCCTTGAACATTTTGTTCCCCGCGCTGGGCATTAACTCCGCCACCAGGAATACCCATGTTGCCAAGAAGAAGTTGCAGCATACAAAGTGCCCTTGCGTTTTGTGTCCCCACAGAATGCATGGTTATGCCCATACCGTAGATAACGCAACCTGCTTTGCCCCTTTGCCCACTGGCAGCATACAAAGCACAGACCTTTTTAAAGGTCTCTTCCGGTGTTCCGGTAATTTGGCAAACGGTTCTAATGTCATAGCGGCTCACATGTTTCTTTATAATTTGAAATACACAATTAGGATCTTGTAATGTGGGATCCTTTTTTATTTCTTCGCCATCCTTTTGATATTGCCAGGTAGAGGTATCATAACTAAATTTCCCGTCAATTTCAGTTAATCCTGAAAATACTCCGTCCTCGCAGTTGTATTCCGGATTTATTAAAAAACTAGCATTAGTATAATTTAAAACATACTCTTTAGACCAAAGGTCATTCTCAATAATGTAATTCAGCATTCCATTAATAAACGCAATATCTGTGCCCGGACGCAGCCTCGCATGAACATGGCACATGCTTGCTGATTTACTGACCCTTGGATCAACAGCAATAAGTTTAGCACCCTTTTCCTTTGCCTTCATGGCCCATTTCATTCCCATAGGGTGATTTTCTGCTGTATTTGAACCAATTATTAAAATTACATCGGCATTCCTATAGTCAACAAAGTGATTAGTCATAATTCCGCGTCCGAAACTGGGAGCCAGACCGGCTACCGTGGACGAGTGTCAGAGGCGGGCACAGTGTTCAATGTTAAGCATGCCTAAAGCTCTATACATTTTATGAAGTAAATAAATTTCTTCATTATCAAGGGCAGCACCGCCAAAGTGAGCTATGGCAGTTGTTCTGTTTACCGTTACTCCCTTCTCATCTTTTTCAACGAAGGATTCATCACGGGTTTTTTTAACTCTCTTAGCAATTTCAGAAAGAACCCAATCCCAGCTCTTCTCTTCCCATTTACTGCTGTAGGGAGCCCGGTAAAGGGGCTTAGTGATCCGCTGCTTATTAAAGACCCGGTTCTTCTTTTTGCTTATAACAGTATTACCTTCAATAATTCCATTTCCTTTGGGGCAGATAGTACCTGCATTAACTGGATGGTCCGGGTATCCCTCACAAAATACCACTCGCCCCTCTTCGTTAGAATAAATTAATAGTCCACAGCCACAACCACAAAAACAACAAATTGAATATGTTTCCTTTACTTTCCTAAGCTTTAAAGGTAGTTTCTCCCCTGTAAAATGGTCTTGGGACTCTGAAGCTACTGCAGAACTTGCTGCTATAGTTAACCCGGCAGTCCCCAGACTAATACCTTTTAAAAATTCACGCCTGCTTATTTTTTGCATCTGAATACATCCCCCCTTGTTTATACGGGATTGCTATATGTCGGGTTTTCTTAATTGGCTTCTTCACTCCCTTCTGTCCCTTGTGTATTACCTAACTGGTAGTGCAAAAATATACTCAATTTTCTGCACTCCAAATTAGATCCTCTTTGATAATTAAAAATTGACCAGTTTTTCAGTCTGCTTCTTAAACTGGTACTTACTTTCCAACAAATCTGCAACTCCTACTGCATCATCCAATTCAAATACCGGAACACCTATATTCCAGGACATATCGCTTACCAGGGCAATTAACTCATCCGGAGCGCACAATAGTCCTTCACTTCTCTCAGAACGGCATATTTCAATTTTCGGTTTATTTGATTTTTTATAACCCTCCGTTATAATAATGTCTGTATCAAGGCTAACAATTTGTGCAAGCTGGTCCAAGGTTAATTCTTCGGATACATTGCTAATCATAGCCATCTTTGCAGGTGAGGATATTACCACTGTATCAGCACCTGCTTTAGCGTGGCGCCAAGTATCCTTGCCAGGTTTGTCAATATCGAATCCATGTACATCATGCTTTATTGTGCAAACCTTTATATTTCTTAGTTTTAATTCTTTGATTAGTTTTTCAATAAAGGTTGTTTTTCCGGCATTTGACTTTCCAACGATTGCTACCATAGGTATATTCACTCTTTAGCCCACCTTCTTTCGTCATTTTTTTCAATATTATGATTTTTTAGATAATTTAATTGCCTATAAGACATAATTTGAGGACAACAAGATCGCGTTCACTTCTTCTCCAACATTTAATGGACCTCGACCACCTGGTATATCAATTAGTGCATTACATAGTAACATTGATTTTAAAGCCCCTGGACTTTGTGTCCCAGCTGGCACTGCACGATAACTTCCGTTCTTCCAGTAAACATTTGCCCTTAGCATTCTTCGTTGACTGCTTTTTTTATTAAAGGATTCATCCATAATGGCAGTTACATTTGGTGAATTTACGTGTTGCATGCCAGTTATCCTCTGTATAATAGGTCTTATTAACATATAGAAAGTAATCATAGCTGCCGATGGGTTTCCAGATAAACCAATAATAAGGCGACCATCCTTTTCACCACAGACAATAGGTGTCCCCGGCTTTATATTGACTTTCCAAAATAAGGTATTTGCACCACTAAGCCTTATCGCCTCTTTAACATGATCCCTTTTGCCAACGGATACACCACCAGTGGTTATTACCAGGTCATTTTCCTTTAGACAATAGCTTAATAGATAGGCTATATGATTCATTTCATCAACAGTACTTTTATAAGGTACTGCCCTTCCTCCTGCTTCAGTAATTTGGGCAGAAACCGCATAAACATTACTGTTGTATATTTTGCCTGGCAGCCTTGGTTCATCTATACCAACTAGTTCGTCACCTATTGTTAATACTGCTACTTTTGGTTTCTTGAACACTTTAACCTGCTTTTTTCCCATAGATGCTAAAAGACCTACAACAGCTGGCGTGATTATCATACCTTCTGAAAGAATTTTTTCCCCTTCCAGAACATCGTCGCCCATGTAAATAAAATTATCACCAGGTTTTAGTTGAGAAAATATTAGAACTCTATCTTCTAAGGGCTGAGTAGCCTCAATTTTAATTACTGCGTTTGTTCCATCCGGCAGTGGGGCCCCGGTTGCTATAGCAGCGGCTTCCCCATGCACCAATGGTTTTGCTGGTATATCCCCGGCATATATATTTTGAGTAACTTTAAGTGAGCATGGCTTTTCTTTACTAGCATTTACTGTATCCTCAGCTATGACAGCATATCCGTCCAAGGGAGACCTATTAAAAGGAGGAAGTGGAAAATCAGCAACAATATTTTCGTATAACACTCTCCCTAGAGTATCTATAATATTAATTTCCTCAAAGCCAACGGGCTTCGTATACTTCAACAAAATATTCAACGCTTGTTCAAGGGGTATTTCCTTAAGCATCCTTACCTCCCTAAATTCATTTAAAATATCTCCACCTAAATAACAGTGCCAGCACTAGCAAATATCCTTGACAAATTTTTACACTTTTCCCCATCACTTTGCTGGAAGTGTTTAGCAAAACCACTTGTCATAGATCTTAAAATTTGTTAATATCAGTTAGATAAAGGCAATAAATATACAAAACGGGGTGTTCTGTTTCTAGACTGCTGTCCCCCATACTTCTTGTGTTTCTGTCTTTTAGTGCAATTTTTTTATTCTTGCCCCCTTCCTGCTAACCTAAGGCACAGAATAAATGTCGCTTTCTAAGGTTGAATTGGTATTTTTAACCTTGCTATTTAAAAGTAAGTATAATGCTTCTGAGAAAGCGTGTCAATAACAATGCGTTTCCAAGAACTGTATTAATTATAAAATATTTCTGAGAAGGAATGTGTATGACTATTTCTGATAGATTTAAGCAGCTCAGGGAGACCCTTGGTTTAACCCAAACCCTTATGGCCAAAGATTTAGGTATAGATAGAAGCCACGTTGGCAATATCGAAAGTGCTTCTAAGAAAGCATCCGAATCATTAATTAAACATGTATGTGTTAGGTATGGTGTTTCAGAGTCATGGCTAAATTCTGGGGATGGAGAAATGTTCATATCTCCAGAAGAAAGAGTCCAGAAGCTTATTGAACAATTAGACACTCAACCATCAATTAGTTCCTATTACAAATTTTTAGCAGATAATAACCTGCCCCTACAAGCTTATTTACCAGATCACCTCCAGGCTCAGGCTTACTTGTTAGAGCAAAGAAAAGAGTCCATTAGGGAAGAATTTGAGGCACGGTTAGTAAGCAGAATAAGTCAAACTACCGATACCACCACTAAAAGCGAAGGCAGCACCCTGTCGATAATTAAACATGATCAAATATCTGACACGGACCTAAAAGAGCTTGAAGATATGAAAAAAACTTTGGCAGACCTTTTCAACGCCAGTCCTTCTTTTAGGGAATGGGCAAAAATACAGTTTAAGTATGCCTTTCCAGAAGCAGTTGTTGCCCAGGCTAGAATTCAATTACTGAATAAGATATCCAACGACAAGCTTAAGTAAATTTCAAAACAAAACAAAAAAGACCTAATGGTTAGGTCCTAATAATTTGTAATTAATTAACTTGTTTAAGCCTCCTGTGTAGTTCTTTACACTAGAGGCTTGTTTTATGATTCCGCTAATACTTTTTATTCCTCTTTTAATTAATTGTCTGTTCTTCTCCTCTAAATACTATCTATTTATATTTTGCCTTAGTATATGTACCAAACTATTTAATGTGATATAAAAATCCTTTGTTAAAGGTTTTATTGACGCGTTACAAACCAGCTCGTTAGTTACATTAGTAATATTATTATTTAATACATTGTTATCCATCATCGAGGCCATATCTGCAATGACTAAAGACAGAGTTAAAATAGCTTCTTCTTCACTAATCTCTGTTGTCATTATGTCACCTCCGACCACTTGGCAATAAATTTCAATCTCAAGCAAGGAATATTCCTTCCTATACTTGTCCAAAACCGTCCAGTATACGACTGTCCACGCCCTTACATAAAAGAAAAAAGGTCAGTTAGTGCTCCCTTTTAAAGGCAACACTAAACCAACCCTGTATTATAGGTGGAATAATGCTCTCCTTTCCAAAGGGAGGCTAACCCGTTTCCCGGTTAACCCTAAACGGCCATAAAACCATAACATAATGTTTTAGGTAGTAAGGCTCGGAGAACGCTCTATAATTAATAAAAACCGCACTGGTGTGCGGTTTTTGGCATGGCTAATAAGACTTACCATCCTTTCCACACGGGAGGCTCATCCGTTTCCAGTTGAACCCTAACGGCCAGAGAACCATTATCTTTTATTACAGGTCCTAAGGCTTGGAGGTAATAATTTTCATCCGTACTGGGTTAATTTTTTGATTAACTCTGAAGATTAAAATAACCTTGTACTTATTATGCCAAAAAGGTTTATATCTATCAATTCAATTATAATTATTTATTATAAAAATTACCAACAGATTTTGACTAAAATTGACAACGTATATAACATAAAACAGCAACATCTACAATCTGTGATTTTATCTGGTTTATATTGTGAATAAAACTCAAACAAAGTTCCAAAAATAAAATAAGTATCCCAATCAAAATCGGAGGTTTTTCATGAAAGTAGCCATAATAGGTGCTGGTGTGGCAGGTCTTGCCGCAGGGATAGTACTGGAGAAAAACGGAATTGTCCCAGATATCTATGAGCAGAATTTATTTATTGCTGACCATTACTCCCATATTGGTGTTTTATTTAATATGGCATACCGGGGCATTACAGCTCAACCGATAAAATATATAAAAAAACTGCTAGCAGTAGAGATATCTCCCCTGGAAACCATAACTGAACTAATTATTAATAGTAAAAATTCCCAAGCAACAATTTCTAACGAAACTATTGGCCATAGTTTTATAATCGGCCAAGAACCAATATCCCTAGGAAATCAACTTTTAAGTAATATTAAAAAATCAAAAATCTTTTATGAGCAAAGACAGTCTATTGATAATTTATCCCACAAATATGATTATGTAATAGTTGCAAACGGTAGTAGAAGTGAAGATTATATTGCAGATAAGTATTTAGAAGGTTGGAAACAGTACCTGGTAGCTTACACCAGGGTAGCTAAATTACATGGCAGCTTCAAAAAAAATACAGCCATTGTCTGGGGAAATAAAGGGATATTGAAGGATGGGTACGGATTTTTAGCCCCTTTCAGTTCCCAAATAGCCTCATTATACGTTACTGTCCCCCATGTTCGGAATTGGGACGAGTTTAATCAATGCTGGACAGGTTTCTTTGCTAAAGAGAACCTCCTTGAAAATACAACTCTTCTTGGAACATATGAGAGGACACACGTGGCGGCAGATTCAGAGGGTAAGCAATGGAGAAACTGCCTTTTTGTTGGGGATCAAGGCGGCTTCTTAGACCCTTTTTTGGGTCTTGGAGCTGCAACTGCAATGGCCACAGGAGCCATGGCAGCCTATGCTATTATTAAAAATAGGGATTATAATAAATTAGTGCAGAAATATAAAAGGATCATAAACATAATGAGTAACTATAGAAACTTTTATGACACCATAGATGATGATACCTTTGATACTATAGTCCGGTCTGAAGACAACCCGGTCTTAAGTAAGCTTGTATATGGCACTAATATTGATTGGCTAAAATATGGTTCTATTGCCTTTGCTCCTTTTCTAAAGCATAAAGATTCCCCCAATTTTCATGAAACCTATTCCTCACCAAAGTAAGCTTACCTCATGGGTTTATTCATGCTCAAGATGATGGTTTTCTTTATGTGGTATCAGTGAGTGAGGCTTCTCCAAACCATGGGCTTCCATTAATTCTCGGTTGCTCATGATTTCCCTGGGAATTCCATCTGCCGAAATAGTTCCTCCGTCAAGCAAGATAACCCGGTTGCAAACCTCCAAGATAAATTCCAGGTCATGGGAGGCTATGAGCATTGTTTCCCTAGTGGTTGATTTCAAGAAATTAATTAACCTCCTCCGAAAGCGAATATCCAGGTTGGAAGTTGGTTCATCATAGATAACCATCCTTGGACGCATAGCCAGTACCCCGGCAATCGCCACCAAACGTTTTTCTCCCCCAGACAGATGGTGTGGGGGGCGCTGGGCAAGATCCCCAATGCCAGTGATCTTGAAAGCCTCCTTTACCCTCTCCTCTACTTCACTCCTGTCCAAACCCAAATTCTGGGGACCGAAGGAAACATCGTCCTGTACAGAAGGGCAGAAGAGCTGGTCGTTCTGATTTTGAAATATCATGCCCAATTCTGGTCGAAACTCACCTGTTTTTACCTGCTTTCCAAACAATTGAATATCGCCCGAAGTTGGCATAATAACTCCACAGCACAGCATAAATAAAGTTGTCTTCCCTGCACCATTGGGTCCGATAACCCCAACCCTTTCCCCTTCCAGGATCTCAAGGTCTAAGCCCTTTAATACCGGAGGCCTACCGTGATAATGATACGTAAGCCCCACAGTCTGTAGAGCCTTGCCTGAGGAAATCATAGAATCCGGCAATATCTTGTGAATTGCCATTAGATCAATACCTCCAGTATATCCTTTAATAAAAGCTGGACTGCCACAAAGGAGGCTGCCACCAGCAGTGATGCCACTAAACCAGCTAGTCCTCTCTGATAGGAGGCCTGGAAATCTTCCCGGTAAGAAACAGTCTGACCGTAACCCCTCATAATCATGGCCTTAAAAACTCGATCCGACTGCTCATAGCTGCGAACAAGTATGGTACCAGCTAGAGATGACAAAGTACCCATACTTTTTTTACCTCCTCGAAAGCCCCTCAAGCCCATGGCAGTCTGCATGGTTTTAAAGTCAGCGCCTATGTCAAAAAGATATCTATAAGCAAAAAGTGTCATATCAGCCAGTAATGGAGGCAAACCAAGGGAGCGCATTGCCTTAACAGTGGTAATAAATGGTGTGGTCCCAAATAAGACTATGCCAAGTGTCAGGATTGATACAAACTTACAGGCGATCAATAGAGCGACAAGGCAACCCTCTACCTTTATCGATAGAGGTCCTGCCTGAAAAAGGACCTCTTTTCCAGACATAAAGGGCAAGATAACAAGGGTAGCCAACATAAAGATGCCTGGCAGGCGCAAGCGGGACAATAGATACGAATAGGGTAGGCGAGATAAGGTGTAAAGAATAGCACTTATACCTAACATCATCGGGATCATCCTGATGTCTTGAACAAAGGAAAAGGAAAACACCAGTGTCATAAGAGAGACCAGTTTATAACGGGGATCCCAGCGGTGTATAGCTGTGTTCAGGTAGGCATACTTATCCACGTACAAATCCATTCTAAAGCCTCCCCATTTACATCTTTAGTAATTCTGGCTTGACCCTTTTTAAGAAAATTACTACCAAGGCAGTAAAAAGTCCTTCAATAATCATCAGGGGCACATGGGCCAAGGTTAAGGCATAGATACCGGCCTTTTCTGCTGCCACATCAAGGTGAGCAGGTATTGTGTTGAACAGGATGACAAACATCACTACCGCGGCAATACCTGTACCAAAGGCCCCCGCAATAAACCCAAAAACATATAGCTTGATTTTACCATCCCACGCAAAAAGGTTGCGGGCCTGAAAAATATGGTGGGCCAGGAGGGCTGAAATACCCATAACAGAAGCATTTATTCCCAGAGTGGTCAGTCCTCCATGCTGAAACAGGACAGCTTGGAAAAAAAGTCCAATAAGAATGGCTGGAAATGCATAGCAACCCAAAATTGCCCCCATCAGGCCAATCAATACCAGATGGACACTGGTGGGTGGAATGGGAATATGGATCCATGAGGCCACCATAAAAGCCGCCGCTAGAAGGGAAGCTTTGGGAATTCCCTCCCTTGGGTCATCCTGGCTGTTTATTCTACCCAGGGAGTACCAAGTGGCAACCCCGGTGACTGCGTAGCCTGCCAAGCATACAGAGGTTGGTAATATACCATCAGGTATGTGCATCAGCTTTTCCTCCTGGAGAAAAATAAAGCGGTTCCTACAAACCCCCAGATGGCGCAAGCTCCCATCAGTACAATTTGTGTGGCGGTGTAGCCGGCACCACCGATGTCCGCCTGTGTGGTCCCCACAGGTATATGAACCATTCCTCCATGCCCCGCACTGCGCACCTGGACATCCCATGTGCCAGGCTTGGATGGGTCGGGAGTAAAGTAATAGTGACCGTTTTCATCTGCCTTGCCGGTTGCCCAGGGAACCGACGGGTTATCCGGGGCAAAGATGGTCACTTGCCCTTCGCTGAAAGGTTCACCTGTGTCATATGCTGCCTTAATATATATGGCACTGGTTGATTCGAAGGTAATGTTTACCCCGTGAGCCAAGGCTGTGACTGGTGTAGCCATCAGCATAATAATAGATAGTGTCAAGAGGTATAACTTATTCATCTTAGCCTCCTTGAAGCGAAACTCCCGCCCCACCGAAATATCGTTGAGGCAGGAGACTTGAACAAAAAAATAACTATTGAACTTCTACGTGGCAATGTCCTTCACCCACATGACCCAGGGAAGGCAGTACGTCCACCAGCATTTTGTAATCTTCAGCCGATAGTTTTTCCTTCAGGGTAGTCATATCCACCTCAAACTTTCCATCATTGGCCAAGTCGGCAAAGGGCTTAAAGCCCAGGGCACCGGTATTCAGCTCATCATCAGCGGGAGTTTCCATATCACCAAAGATATGATCAAAATGGAAGGTCATTTCTATATCTGCAGTGCCGCCTTCCTGCAGCACTCCTTTACGCTCATCCCCCACATAGTCTCCACCTGTATATTTATACTCAGTCTCATACTTAAGTACAAAGTCGATGGTTTTATCATCCTTTACTGCTTGACCTACAATGACAAGGGAATAGCCTTTGGCCGGGCCATCCATTGCCCTGGTCATTTTCCAGGATATGGCGTTATAGTGGCCAATGGGGGCTTCCTGAGATTCACCTGCCAGCACCGGTGGTGCATCCTCATCTCCTTCTGCCAGGTCTACCGTAAGGCTTCCAGCCAGAGCTACCTTTTCCTTGGCAGTGATCTCCCCTCCATTATGGGCATCATAGGGTGGTTCTGCCTGGTAAGCGGTTATCTCGGATAAATTAACGTAAACATGATCAAAGGTGAGTGCCCAGCCATCCTTTGAGATAAATCCCTCACGGATGAAATCCTCACCATTGGCTATGAACTGTAAGGTTCCTACTTTTTTCCCGGCAGGCTGTTCCTTGGATTCCCCTTGACTGTTGGAATTGCTGCACCCGGTTACTGCCAGCAAGATAATTATAAATACCAATGTGATTATATTTTTTCTAAACATTATTTTCCTCCTATTCTAAAGGTGTATCTTTCTTAGAAATTTGTATTTATACCTTAAAGAATATGTACATGCATGATGCTATTAAGCTTCAGATTTGTGTGCTGTTTGCTGCTCATCTACATAGGTAACAGATAGCTCAGCATAAAAGACACCCTTTTGCACTTGTATCATTTGATGCATTTGTCTTAACTTTGCCAAAACACCCCGAACCACTATTATTTCTAAACATTGATGGTGATTTATGTGAACATGCATGGTCGAAATTATTTCATGGTGATAATCGTGTTGTAATTCTAAAAGATAATTAGTTAAGCCAACGAAATGATGATTATACATAATAACGATAGTCCCGGCAACCATATTAGTTGACTGAAGATGATTCGGATCTATTAATGATTTGCGAACCAAATCACGGATAGCCTCTGATCGACTATCATACCCCCGCTCGGAAATTAATTTATCAAATTGTTCAATTAAATCCTGGGGCATAGAAACCCCAAACCGGGTCAACACCTCCTTGCTTGGCAATCCCCATCCCTCCGTCTGTGTTACTAATTACTAAAAATATAACACGATCCAAGGAGGAGATAAAGCATTTTATATCTTCATTTACATATTTATCAGAATATACCATTTAGTATAATTATCTTCTAGTAATTGCTTATTAATAAAGCCCTATGGAGTAAACCATAGGGCTAGGTCAAGAAACAAACTAGTTCATTTTATTTACCTTTCAACTTCAATACCACTACTTTTTCCCTGGTCATTTCCTCTATGGCATAACGTGGCCCTTCTTTCCCGGTTCCACTCTCTTTCCAACCGCCATAGGGCATAAGATCCGCTCGGAATGCTGATACATCATTGATTATAACCCCGCCGCACTCTAATTCTTCTGCACAGCGGCTAGCTATATCCAAGGAGTTGGTAAAAACACCTGCCTGCAAACCATAGTTAGAATCATTAGCCATAGCAAGGGCTTCGTCAATTGTATTGTACGATACTACATTAAACACAGGGGCAAAGAGCTCCTGACAACTACATTTCATCTTAGGATGAACATTTGTTAAAATAGTAGGTTCTAGAAAGGGGCCATTCCTCTTCCCCCCTACCAATATCTTTGCACCTTCAGTTACTGCTTCTTGAAGCCAGCCTTCAACCCTGATAGCTTCTTTTTCATTTATCATTGGCCCAATATCAGTCGTGGGATCTAAAGGATCCCCAACCTTTAAAGTTTTAGCAAGAGCTGCCGCCTGCTGGCAAAAATCATTATAAATAGAATTATGAACATAAACTCGCTGAACCGAGATACAAACTTGTCCTGCATTGGCAAAGGCAGAGCGGGTGCATGCTTCGACAGCTACCATTAAATCTGCATCACCATGAACAATTGTTGGTGAATTAGACCCCAGCTCCAAGGAAACAGGCCTTAGTCCAACCGAATTTTTAAGTTTTAATCCCACGGAAGTACTGCCGGTAAAACTATAGAAATCAATTCTTTGGTCCTTTGCTAAAGCATCTCCCACCACTGAACCAGGTCCCATCACCATGTTAAGATATCCCTTAGGTAGTCCGGATTCTAAAAATATTTCGCATAGTTTTGCTCCAAAGATTGGTGTGGTACTGGCAGGTTTGTATACAACAGCATTTCCTGCAGCAATAGCAGGACCAATTTTATGACAAGTTAGATTTGCAGGAAAGTTAAAGGGAGTTATCGCACAAACCACACCTAAAGGTTGCCTTATAGTCCAGGCGCGACGATTTTCATTACCAGGTGAACTGGAGATAGGAATTATCTCACCATGGATACGTTTACTCTCTTCTGCAGAAATCAATAGGGTTTGAGCAGCCCTGGATACTTCCATCCTTGCTTCTCTTATAGTTTTGCCAACTTCAAGGGAAAGGGTAAGGGCCATTTCTTCTTGTCTCTCCATTAGCAGTTCACTGGCCCTTTTTAAAATATCATACCGCCGATAAGGAGCTATCTTCTCACGTTTAAAGGCCCTTTGGGCAGACGTGACGGCTTGCTCCACTTCCTTCAGACCAGCCACATAAATTTCTGCCACAGGTTCCCCATTTGCTTTATTTAAGACTTTCTCTGTTTGATCAGATTCAACCCACTGCCCGTTAATAAATAGCTTAATTTTCGGAATCAATTTACATACCCCCATGTCAATTTATATTAAATCTAGAAAAAAGGGTTAGATAGCACCACTTTGGAAAGCAGCACTAACCAACCCTCTGTAATGGCAGGTGGTATCATACTCTCCTTTCCAAAGGGAGGCTAACCCGTTTCCCGGTTAACCCTAAACGGCCATAAAACCATAGCGCAAGACCTATAGGCAATATGGCTCGGAGAACATAATAAATCTATTCTATTAATAAATTACAATATCCTTTTTCTTGTGTCGAATTTTTGTAGGTCTTTGAAGCTTTTATAAAATGCACACATTACACTACAATTTAAACCTAACAAAGAAGGTTGTTCCCTCTTCACCTGTTTTAATATCTATTATTGCATTATGCCGGGAAGCAATACTATAGCATATTCCAAGCCCCAATCCAGTCCCTTCCGTTTTGGTAGTGAAGAATGGCGTGCCTAATTTCTCCAATACCTCTCCAGTAATACCCTCCCCCTGGTCCTGAATCCCAAGGACCACACAATTATCTTCCCTGCTGGTTATGATTTTTAAGCGCTTGCCCCGCCCCATTGATTCCAGGCCATTTCGGCAAAGGTTTAAGATCAATTGACGTATTTCTTTACTATCTAATAGTATGTCTGGAATTTCGTGCAATTCACTTTCCACATACTTATCCTGACCAACTGCATCTGCTTGAATTAGGGGTAAGATGGTCTCCACAATGGTGTTTAGGTTTTGCATTTCGAGTTCCTCTGATTTACTCTTGGTCATGGAAAGATATTCTGTAATGATGGAGTTGGTACGATCAAGCTCTTCAATCATCAATTCAAAATAATCATTAAACTTAGAGCATTCATCCTTACCTCGCAGCATCTGCAGAAATCCCCTCACGGTTGTCAAGGGATTACGAACTTCATGGCTTATGCCGGCAGCCATCTGACCGATAAGATTTAAATAGCTTAGTCTGGAAATCTCCTTTTGGTATTTCTTTTTCTCAGTAATATTTTTTATAAAGACAGAGATTCCATCATCATATGGAAAGGCACGAATTTCATAGTAAGCATCTTCATAGACAGAAGTCATCTCAAATTGTACAGGTATCCGTTCTGTCATAGCCTTATGATATTCCTTATATAGTTTCGAATTTAGGGACTTTGGAAATAGCTGCCATATACTCTTACCCAACACTTCTTCTCTTTTTTTATTAAGGGCTAAACATTGATGTTTATTTACATAGGTAAACTGCCCTTCTCTATCTAAAGCAAAAAAACCTTCGGTGATACCATCAAGAATATTAAACATTTTCTGGTTTGTTTGCTTCAGCTGTTTCTCTAATACTTTTCTTTCTGATATATCAACCATTGAGCCTACAATGTGCTCGTCTCCGCCAAGTTCGATTAACGCAGTTGATAATATCACAGTAGCCCTTTCTCCTGACTTTTTTCGTATATCAATTTCTATACTATCAGCTTGTCCCTGCTTCTTTAACATACTAAGCATTTCAAGTCGGGCCTCTGATTCTATCCACGTGCCAAGAATAGTTGGAGTAACCCCTATCACTTCTTCACGGGAATATCCAAATAGTTTTAAGAAACTGTCATTAACATCAACAATTATATCGTCCTTTAACCTTGTTATGGCTGAGGCAGCAGGATTGGCATTAAATGCTTTGGCAAATCGTTCATTAGAGATTCTTACTTGCTCTTCTGCCTCACTTAATAGAGCATATTTCCAGTCTTTATTAAATTCAAGGAAAGAATTATTTGCACTGTTTAATAAATTATTTAGATTATTATTTTTCATTTCCTGGTTTTGCAATTTCTGCTGTAGCTCATTTATCTTAGCAATTAGCTGTTCTTTTGTCATGCTTTCATATTGCATAGTTTGAGAAGGTTATCTCCTTTCGTATAGCAACTATTGAATAATATTCAATCTCTACTATAAAATTCCTTTAAGGGGTTATAGCCTTGAGCTTTCACCTTAATATAGAAATAAAATTACTTTGGAAGGTACACATTAGGAGTGAATGATTTTCTTTAAAGAAGGGGTATAACATGGGGGAAACAATTATTGACAGTAAATTGAAGGAATGGGCTAAATTCTTGATTGGTTATAAATTTGCTTTGGATGAAGTTCGAACAAAGCTAAATATTTTGAACGAAGAATTTCATATAATTCATGACTATAATCCAATAGAACACATTAAAACAAGACTAAAAACTCCAGACAGTATTATTAATAAATTGAAGAATAAGAACCTAGAAGTTAGTTTTGAAAATGCCAATTCCCAGATTCGTGATATTGCCGGCATTCGGGTAATTTGCTCCTTTACCCCAGATATTTACAAAATTCTGGATATGATTTGTTTACAAGACGATATAAAACTACTGGAAATAAAAGATTATGTGAAAAATCCAAAACCAAATGGTTATCAAAGTATTCATGCAGTTATAGAAATCCCTGTTTTTTTATCTGTTGGGGCAAAGCTTCATACGGTAGAGATACAGATTAGAACCATAGCCATGGATTTTTGGGCCAGCTTAGAACACAAAATTTACTATAAATACAATAAGGGTATACCCTCCCCCATACAATGTAGCCTTAAAGAAGCTGCTGAGATTGTAGCCTCCTTAGATTTGAAAATGCTGGCCTTAAAAAATGAAATTGAAAACAAAAGCAATTCATAATGGCAAGGAAAAACCCCATCTATAATTTATTAATAATATCTTTATAATTTATTCATCTATTCCTAACATTTGCTCTTTATAATGAGTAAGAAAATAAGACTACGAATGAAAATACTTGGCCGTTAACAAGTCTATACAACCTTAATAATAAGAATGAATCCTTGCAAACATAGACATCATTTTATACTTGATGTCATTCTGTTATTTAAGGTTTATTAAGGCACTTGTAAATGATAATCATTTGATAGTGTTCTTATTTTTTTACACTTACTTTTTGGGAGGCTTGGAAATATTGTCAACGCGTTTCTCCTTTGATCGTCAATTAAATCATTTGCAACAGCATATTTTAAGGATGGCCAGTATGGTTGAAATTGCTATCTATAAGTCGGTAAAAGCATTAACCTGCCAGGACGTTGCCTTAGCTCAAGAAGTTATTGATGGGGACGATGCTATCGACGAGATGTTTAGTGATATCGAATATACCATTATTAAAATTATTGCCACGCAGCAGCCCATCGCAAAGGACCTTAGAATGGCAACCACAGGTTTAAAGATAATCATTAGCCTTGAACGAATGGCCGACCATGCTGTTGATATTAGCAAAATTGCCCTTAAACTAGGAGACAAGAAATTAATAAAACCACTAACCAAGATTAATGAGATGGCTCGATTAACCCAGCTAATGATTAAGGACGGTCTTGATGCCTATGTAAACCATGACCAGGATAAGGCCAGAAAGATGTGTCTTTATGATGATGATGTAGACTACTATTTCCGTGAGGTATATGAGGAATTGATAGTATTCATGGAGAACGATCCTGAAACTATTAGGCAGGCAACATCCCTGCTGTTTGTATGCCGTTATTTGGAACGTATTGCAGACCACGCCACAAATATTGGCGAGGAAGTAATTTACCTTATTACCGGACACTTTGAGGAAATGAATTAACCCTGAAACATAAGGCCAAAGGAATTAAACTCTAAACTCCTTCGGCCTTAACTCTCTCTCCCCTATTTCCTTGTCTTTCTTTATTTCCTCCAATCCTATTTCATCAAGAATTTTATCTATGACTTCCTTTGTCAATTATCTCACCCCTTATTCAAGTATCATTTCGTAAAAATATAACCAAAAACCACTGGTGCTTTGCTGGGCTAGGGGAAGTAGGGCTTGTGTTGCCTGGTGATAGGATTCCTCTGAAATACCTGCCTTTACAAGATGAAAAAAATTAAAGGAGCATGACGCATTGTGATGTATCCAATCCCTTGGACAAGTCATTTTTTGGTAAAGCCCCTTCTCATAAACACGATATTCATTCCTATGCTCTTCAGCCCAATGCTCATATTCCTGGTGTCCATCCAGGATAACACAGCGGGAGTGATGTGGCACACACATATCCTGCAACAGATGGCTGGCGGCACCTAGATAAAACATGGCTCCTTCATGTTTCTTGCTCTTCCAATGGCTAATTGCTTGCTCAAAATATTCTTCAAATACAGTGCTGGCATTAAACCAGTGCCATTTGCCGGAAGAGGTCTCGGGATGATAATGGTGGGATAAACTCTTAAAACCCTTGTCGGCCCAAATTACCCCTGCCTCCAGTTGATTTATAAAGTGGCTAAACAAATTAGCTGCCCTTAAATGATTATCATTTCGAAGTATTTCAATGGCTTGAAGGTTGCAAAAAAGATGAGTTGCACCAGCTCCCAGTACAATTTGAGTCGGCAACTGGGGCAGATGAGCTTTAGTGTAACTGCTGACCGATAAGTTCCTGAGGGACATCACGAAATTAAGCACTTGCCCCACCTCACCAACTATTTTAAATACCCCTAGACCATATCACCTATATATGTACTCTACATATGCCTTATGCGCATTCCATTCGGCTAAAGCCATAAGCTATAGTCATTATAAGATACTAATGTTAATCCTTTATAAACGACTCATTAGAATAGTCTTAACTTTACCTAAAACTCCTTTGAATTTATACCTTAAGCTAAGCTGTAACTTTATTGTGTAAACAAACAATCTCCTGATAACTCAGGATTAATTTATTAAATATGGTATCCCAGGACTTTGTCATGGCATGGTCCCTTGCCTGAAGTGATAACTCTTTTCTTAAAGTTTCGTCTGTAATTAGCCGTTCCATTGCTGTAACCATATCCATAACGTTGCGTGGACTGCAGGCAAGTCCGTTTATCCTGTTTACCAGGTTTTCCCTCACTCCCCCCGAGAAGGCTGCTACCACAGGAAGTCCTGAAGACATGGCTTCTAATACAACGTTACCATAGGTCTCAGTTGTTGAAGGAAATACAAATATATCACTTGAGGCATAGGCCCTAGACAATTCATCCCCATGAAGATATCCGGTAAAGGTTACATTTGGTGGTGCAGACTGCTCCAATTTCTGTCTTAAAGGACCATCTCCAACAATGACCAAATGGCTATTTCGATGCTTTTTATTTAGCATCTGAAAGGATTTCATTAATATATCTATGTCCTTTTCAGGTGCTAGTCGTCCCACATAAAGAAGCAATTTTTTATTCTGTCCAAACCTTTTTCTAAAAGAAAAGTCAAACTTAGCCGGATTATAAAGTTCGGTATCAACACCTCGGCCCCATATTTCCAGATTTTTTATTCCCTGCTGCTTTAACAGTTTCAGAGTAGATTTTGAAGGACAATAACTTTTGAGGCACATATTATGAAACCAACGTAGATACTTCCAGGCTAACATGGCAATTATTTCCACTTTATAATAGGAGAGATATTGAGGAAAATTGGTGTGGTATGAACTTACAATGGGCAACCCGGTAGTGGAAGCATATTTCAAGCCACAAATACCCATGGAAAATTCGGTTGCCACATGAATAAGGTCTGGTTTAAAACTATTAAGTTTTTGAAAGGTCTCAGTGTAGTTTGGTATAGATAACAGACACTCAGGATAGAAGGGTAGACTCAAACCTGGGGAGACTAATAACTCATAGTTTCGCTGCCCTTGAAATTTTGTTTCCGGAGTGATAACCACACAGGGAATATTATTTCTAGTTAGGGTATCTGCAAGTCTCCCAATGGTGCGAGCAACCCCGTTTATTTGCGGAAGGAAGGTATCAGTGAAAATGGCAATACGCAAAACCAGTTTCCCCTTTCCTGAATGATATTTTTGCACCATTATAAAAGACCTTTGTAAAGTCAGTTTATAATACTATATTAAATTTACGTTTATTTTTTATGTATTTAAGGAGACACTTGTTTTTGTGCTTAATAAGTTTTGAATACCTGCGAAATAATAAATTCGGACCGACTAAAAAACCGATGGGAGGTTTTAAGATGTCTGAGAAAAACGAAAAGCTTGGACTGTTGGGTGATGATCATAAAAGCAAAACCAAGTTCATGTATGAAATGGGTGAACTTGGCTTTCGAAGTGCTAGAAACAATCAAAATGATACCAATCCAACTAAAACCTCAACTCCTTCGGTACAATGAAGTTTAAAATGGTCCTAAATGTATGAGGTCAGGAGTAGCTCCTGACCTCATACAGCATTTATTATATTTCAACTATAGTGATCCCCGAACTGGTCCCAATTCTATTTGCTCCGGCCTCTACCATTGCAATAGAATCTTGATAATTCTTTATGCCCCCTGAAGCTTTAACACCAACATGGGTACCTACAATGCTACGCATTAATTTTATATGTTCAATGTTCGCCCCACCAGTACCAAATCCAGTAGATGTTTTAACAAAATCTAACCCAGTCTCCCTTGCCATTTCGCATAGCCTAATTATTTGCTCCTCATTTAGATAACAGGTCTCTAGGATTATTTTTATTACCAGCTTTTTTGAGCTAGTGGAACGCAAGGTCACAAACTCTTCCATTTCTTTTTTTACAAGGTCAAATCTATTGTCAAATACATAACCCACATTAACTACATAATCAAGCTCATCTGCCCCCATTTGGATGGCATTTTGAGCTTCATATATTTTCACAGCTGTAGTATTAGCACCTAGAGGAAAACCAATAACTGTACAGACCTTGACGTTAGAATCCTTGAGTAGCTCCACTGACAGGGGGACATAGCAAGGATTAACACAAACTGAGGCAAACCCATATACCTTTGCTTCTTTACATAGCTTTTCAATATGTTCAAATGTTGTATTCGGCTTTAACAAAGTATGGTCTATCATTGACGCAAGATTTACATTCATAAAACTCAATCCTTCGCATTTTATTGAACAAAAGGTATAATACCCTTTCTTCCTGTTAATTGCAATAGTATATATATTGATTTTTCGTAAGCAATTATTTATCACTCAAAATAAATAGGCACCCGGAGGTGCCTTTTCCTTAACCCTTTGCGTTTTTAAATGTCTGGCAGCAAGTTTCAGCAATATTGGCTGCGGGAGTTGCGGATAGTTGCTCTAGTTGAGCGTTAGGTGAAAAGCCCCCGTGACCATCACTTTGTACCACAATTTGTTGTGCATTACACAAATTGCGTGCCTCCCAATATTTACAGGTATTTACAGTGCAGTGAACATCCGGCATACAATTACCCCCTTTATATTATTATTAAAAGAAATCACAGACTTAGGTTTTGAAATTATGTTCATTTTTATTCACTAATAGCAATTTTTTGACTAACAGAGATGATTTTTTTACTCACTTAAAACATTAAGAAACCCGCCGTCTTAATCAAAAGACAGCGGGTTTTGTAAAATTACTCTGGCGACGACCTACTCTCCCAGGGGCTTGCGCCCCGAGTACCATCGGCCCTGGAGGGCTTAACTGCTGTGTTCGGGATGGGAACAGGTGTACCCCCTCCGGTATCGCCACCAGAAATTCGATATTCGATGTTCGTCATTCGAGGTTCGATCCAAGCATTCCTCTTGGGTCTTACCTCAAGCATATATCCAATTTATGTGTTCCTTCAAAACTGAACAGCTTTAAGTAATCGTCGTATATATTTTTCTTAGTTCGAACTTCGAATCTCGAATCTCGAACTTCG